>JAJQDG010000047.1 GCA_021202305.1 Candidatus Gastranaerophilales bacterium | reverse complement strand
AAACAAAATTTTTTTATAAACGATTTAGCGCGCATACAAAAATATTTGCATTTACAAAAGCCCTGCATAGACACAATACATTTGCGCCTGCCCTCAACAAAACCGCGCATAAACGTTGGGCAATACCCGCGCCCGCGTGCAGCGCAAAACTTGCTTTTACCTTAGCCGAAACCCTCATCACCCTTGCCATAATAGGTGTTGTTGCTGCGATGACAATACCCGGTGTATTAAACCATACAAAAGAAACGCAATTAAGAACAGGCTTAAAAAAGGCGCAATCCGTATTATCAGAAGCGCTTGAATTAATGATGTACGATACAGGAATACTTCCAAATCAGGAAAATTATTCAACTTATGAATTCTTGATAACCTTAAAAACTTATTTATCAGGACTGAAAGATTGCGGCAAAGATAGCTGCAACCCTTCTTCCAACGGTTATCGTACTTACAATAATTCTTCTGTGGTTGATTCGACCCCTTTTGATGACGGTCAAATGGTAATTTCAGATGGCATGATTTATTATGTTGAAAATTATACTTTAAGCCCCACCGGAACAATTTTACTTACTGTTGATGTAAACGGATATACCAAACCAAATCGCTGGGGGCATGACCTTTTTACGTTTGAAATTGAAAATAAAACAGGAAGGCTTCTTCCAATGGGCGCGCCCGATACTACGTATTATGGAAAAGAAACTGTTTACTGTTCCAATACATCTTCAAATGCAAGAAACGGCGCGGGCTGTACTTATAAGGCAATAACGGAAAAAGATTATTTTAAAAAGCTTCCAAACTAATAATCCTACCAGGTTTTTGATTTTAAAACGTATAATTCTTCGGTATCGTTATTATTGCTGTCAAGTGCGGCAACGCCCAAAAGTTCAATTTTGAATTTGCTTTTTGGCTGAATTAAATCAAATCGCTGTTTAAATGCAGAAGTTGCAACCGCTTTGTCATAATAAAGCGAATCTGCAATTTTTGCCATTCTTAAATGTGATTTTGACGATTCATAATCCGTTCTTTGAGCATCAATAACAAACAAAAATTTGGTACTCATGGAATCATGTTCATTTTGTTCGATAGTTTCTTTTATTGCGCCTAAAATTGCAATCAAACATTTATCAAAATCGTTATAGCCTGAATTTCTTGCAAAAATAGAAGCTTTATTCACGCGCAAACCCATTTCGGGGCGTTTTTTTCGTATGTAGTCCGCAGTATTTTTGTATGAACGCTGAACAATTTCTGCAATTGTGTACGCATTATTTTGCGCTATTACTTCATTTATATATTCAATTTTGTATTTCAAATATACCGAAAAGAACTTATATCTTCTAAGTTCATCATAATAATCTTTTTCAAGTTTCTGGTTTAATTCTTCTTCATCTAATTGTCTTTTTTCCATATCGGAAATCAGCCATTTTTGCTCGAGTATTTCATTAAGAAAAACTAATTTTCCAAACATGAAACTTAAAAATGCAAATAAAACGCTAAGCCCTACATACCCGAATTCCAAAATATGATTATCGGCAACTTTTATTGTATTTATATGAGCCTTAACCGGAACAAGCAATATATCAACACAGGATGAAATGTTTTCTGCAAAGGGCAGATTAAAAAAGCGATAAAACCAGAACAAGGCGAAAAAAACCGCAGTCAATACGGCAGCTACTTTTAACCAATTGAGAATATTAGATATTTTCTTAAACATTTATAATTCCATATTATCTATCAAACGCACATGATTTTCGGGTGTTTTTGCCGCAATGAGCATAACAGGCGGTTTATCCGCTTTTATTATCGGGCAAAAATCCTCCTTTGAAACAATTTGAATATAATCAACATCAAATTCTTTTAAATAAGAAAATACCGTGTCAATAAGAACTTGCGAATCTTTTATACCGCTTGCGTAAAGTTCTTTAGCTTTTTTTAAGGCAAGCGAAATATTTACGGCAATTTTTCTGTCGTATTCACTTAAATAAGAATTTCTGCTTGAAATTGCAAGTCCGTCATTCTCGCGAACAATGGGGCAGGGAACAATTTCTATATCAAAATCAAGTTCTTCAACCATTTTTTTAATTATAAAAAGCTGCTGTGCATCCTTTTCGCCAAAATATGCCTTATTTGGATGTACAAGATTAAACAGTTTGCTGACAACCGTGCAAACGCCGTCAAAATGTCCGGGGCGCGATTTACCGCAAAGCCTGTTAACGTATTTATAAGGCGCGCAGACAAGGGTGGTTTCCTTTTCTTTAAAATAAATATCCGTATACATTTCATCAGGCGCAGGCGCAAAAATAACATCGGCACCTGAATTTTGAACAAGAATTGCATCTTTATCGAGAGTTCTCGGGTATTTGTCATAATCCTCATTTGGTGCAAATTGCACGGGGTTAACAAAAACAGAAACTACAACAAAATCATTTTCTGACACTGCTTTATCAATAAGGCTTTTATGCCCGGCATGCAGCGCGCCCATAGTGGGAACAAGCCCTATAGAGCCTGTTTGTTTTTTAATTAAAGCTTTTAATTCCGCTTTTTTGTGTATAATTTTCAAATTTTTCCCTTTCAGCTTCATCTAAATGAAAACTTTCCGCACTGTTTGGAAAATCGCCGTTTTTTACATCTTTTACATAATTTTCAACCGCATTTTCAATTATTGTTTTTGCATTTGAATATTTTCTTGCAAATTTAGGGCTAAATTCGTCAAATTTACCTATAATATCGTTTATTACAAGAATTTGACCGTCTGTATTTTTCCCTGCACCTATTCCAATGACAGGAATTTCAAGATTTTTTGAAATATATTCCGCGCAAATATCCGGCACCAGCTCTAAAACTATTGCAAAAGCGCCCGATTCTTGAATTTTTTTTGCATCTTCAAGAATATTGAGCGTATTTTCAAGGCTTTTGCCCTGAATAAAGTTGCCGCCTATTGTTTTTATATATTGGGGCGTAAACCCTAAATGCCCCATAACGGGAATGCCCGAATCTGTCAATCTTTTTATAAGAGAAATTATATACTCGTTTGCGCCCTCTATTTTAACGGCGCCTGCGCCCATTTTTATAAATTCGCCGCAGTTTAAAATTGCATCCGAAATATTTGTTTGATAGCTTAAAAACGGCATATCAACAACTACAAGCGCGTTTTTTACACCGTTAATTACGGCGCGCGCAAATACTTTCATTTCTTCCATGCCGATTTTTGTTGTTGAATCATACCCCATGACAACCTGCGAAGCGGAATCGCCGACAAGTATAATATCAAGCCCCGAATTATCCGCATAACGGGCTGTCGGGCAGTCATACGCAGTAAGAGCAGCGATTTTATGTCCTTCAAATTTCATCTTTTGAATTTTTTTTGGCGTAATCATTTCTTTTTAAGCCCTCTTTTTCTGTACCAGTAATAAATTGCTCTTGCAACGTAAGGCGGATTGTGGCGCACAAGCCCGTCTTTATTATCCTGAATTAATTTTGCCCTTACTATTTCAACACCTAAATCTTTAATTGCGCCTGTGTCTTCTTCAACTGGGAGCGAGTCTTTTTCTTCGTAGATTCTTGCAAGATTATCCGGAATGTAGTCATTTACAAGAACAGCATCAAATAATTTTTTATGCGCGCCGTATTTTACTGCATGCCTGAACAGCGCCCTTATATGGTCAGAAACCGAATAATTTGCGGTTTCACCGGGCTGCGTCATGACGTTGCAGACATATATTTTTGCAGCGTTTGAATTTGCAACGGCTTCTGCAATTCCGCATACCAGAAGGTTTGATATTATGGAAGTATAAAGGCTCCCGGGACCCAGAATAATTAAATCCGCATTATTTATAGCTTCAATAACATCGGGGGCGGGTTTACAATTTGCAGGCTCACATGAAAGTTCAACAATTCTTTTATTTGCTTCGGGAATATTACTTTCGCCCCTGACGATTGAGCCGTCCTCCATTTTTGCCGTAAGGCGCATGTCATCGACCGTTGCAGGTAAAACTCTGCCTCTTATCAAAAGAACTTTTGATGATTCTCTGATGGCACTGACCATATCGCCGCAAATAGCACTCATGGCAGTAATGAAAAGGTTGCCGAAACTGTGTCCGCTAAGCCCTTCTCCGGATTTAAACCGGTAACTGAAAAGCTTCGTAACAATGTCGTCATCATCAGCAAGCGCAGCAATACAGTTTCTGATATCTCCAGGCGGCAAAATGCCCATTTCTTCGCGTAAACGTCCCGATGAACCGCCGTCGTCTCCGACGGTAACTATAGCAGTTATATTATTTGTAAGTTTTTTTATCCCGCGAAGCAAAGTTGAAAGCCCTGTGCCGCCGCCTATTGCAACAATTTTGGGCCCGTGGTTTAATTTCATTCTGCGATACAAAGCTTCGCCGGTTGCTTTTCTGTACCTTTGCCCTTTTATGTCCATCATGGAAAAATTAGTTTCCTGCCATGCTTTCACAAAAATAACGGCACCCGCCGCAATAAGCAAAACCCCTGCAACTTCAGGCTGAATTGTATGAAAAAGCTTTTTTGCATATTTAATCAGAAAATAAATAGGTTCTAATCTGAAAAGCGCTGTTGCGCCGATTGCGGCAAGCACCGAACCTGCAACAATAAGAGCAAACCAGCGCTTTAATTTTAACCCCGGTACAAGCCACAGAGTGCCTGTTGGCATTTTAACCCTTGTTTTGAATATCTTCATTTTATACCTGACCCATAACGCGGATATAATTTACGGGGAAGGGCTTAATAACATCATACGCTCTTTTTGCATTTTCTAAATCAAAGAAATGAACGGTCTGAGGAGGGGTTTCCATTTCTCTCAGCTGGCGCACGGACAAATTATCCGTAAAATTAACCTCATAAGCGCAGTTAATTTTTGCTTCATCTTCTAAAAAAAGCTTCATTTCATAATTTTGTATAAAAAGATTAAGCCAGGGGTTAATTTTTTTAACGGCAAGAGCTACTGAAAGCGCAAAATCCCTGTCAATTGAAAGTTTTTGATTCATGGCGCCATGACATCTTACATGTTCAATCTCAAGGCTCATTGTTTTTGCAAAAGATGAAACAGCACCAAGCTGATACAAAACCATTGCCTCAATTTCATCGGGATTAAGCTCCATACTTCTTTTACCGAAACCTGAAATATCAGGGTAGCCGATATGCGCGCCAAGCGCCAAATTATTTTCTCTGACAAAAGCAAGCGCATTTTTTATACTGATAGGATCACCCGCATGAAAACCGGCAGAAACATTTACGGAACTTACATACTTTGCAATTTCATAGGCATTTTCATTTTTATATACGCCGAATTCCTGAGCTAAATCTGTATTAAAATCAAACACGTTACAATCCTTTTTTAAGTACGAAAAAATTATACTATAAAAGGTTTTTATTGTGAACCTGCAAGAGTAACCGTAAAATCTCTTGCCGCTTTATTTATTCCTATAATGTCATACACCATTTGTTTGTTTTTCAAAATCGGAATATCATATTCCAGTTCATTGAAAAATTCTTTTGGTACATCAAAATTATGAATTGCAATGTGGTCATGCCCCGGGTTTTTAACCTGTTTTATGTTTACTTCAATTCCTTTATTTTCAAGCGCTTTTTGCAGTAAAAGGGCGTTTTCTTCTTCTGATTCAACATAAAGTATTCCAGCTTCCACTGGACGTTCGAGCGCTTTTGGCTTATCGTTAAATATAAAATTATTCACAACCTCTTGCACGCCTTTGGGGTCTAAAACCCAATAGGAAACTATCCCTCTTTGCGAAGGTTCCCCCGGCAGCGTAGCGATTTTAATTTTAGTTGTATCTGTGGATTTTAACAGCGCTGCGTACTGGGCAAGTTCAAACAGAGAAAAATCGGTTTGAATGTATTTTGAAACGGATTTTATAATTTCAGGCATTTTAATTATTACGGCAGGGTCTTTTAATTTGTCTGAAAGTGCGCTAAAAAACCACTGCTGGCGGCGTATTCTGCCAATATCGCCCAGTCCGTCTTTTCTGTAGCGCATATAACCTTCTGCCTGCTTTCCGGTTAAATGTCTTTTACCTTTTTCAAGATTTATGTGCAACCCCGCAGAATAGTCGTCATAGTGCATGTTTTTTTCAACATAAACATCAATCCCCCCGATTTTATCAATAAAATCGACAAGCGCTTGATTTGAAACAACAAGATAATGGTCAATCCTTATCCCTAAAAGCTGCTCTATTGTTTTAACTGAAAGATTTATGCCGCCATATGCAAACGCATGATTAATTTTATCAGGCGTTGAACGGGAATGAATATAAACCTTTGAATCTCTCGGGATAGAAATTACATTGATGTCTTTTGCATGAGGAGCAACACTTAATAAATATATGGAATCAGAGCGCGTATTTTCAAAAGGTTTATCGGGATTTTCCGACATATCTGCGCCCATAAGAAGGATATTTTGCCTTTTTGCGCTGAACGGAAGCGAAAGTTCCCATTTTTGCTGATTTTCATTTTTAGAAACGGTAAAAAAGCCCGTGATTTCATCCTTGTAAACAATGAGGGCAAGAAAAAACAAACAGATAAAACACAATAAAAATTGGGCAAAAAAGCTGTCTTTGAGCCTCCTGACACGCCTTTTTTTCGGTGCGAATACAGGAATTTCCGTTTCATTTTTATCGTTGTTAACAGTTTTCATAAATTTGCCTACAAGTACACTTTGTACATTTTACTTTAAAAACAATTTCTTGCAAAATATAATTATTAAATGGTAGGATTTTAGTATGAAAAGAGTATTTTTTATTTTAGGTTTATTTTTGTATTCAACCGTTGTTTGCTTTTGTGAAACGGATGAAACCTTTGATTTAAAACAAAATGCCTTTGCCCTTTATAATACAGGGCATATTAATGAAGCGCGCATGCTTCTGGATAAAATTAAAAATGAAGATATTGATTCTGAAACTTTGCTTATTAAAGCAAATATTGAGCAGGATTTGAATAATGACAAAGAAACGCTGAAATTATTGAAATTATCCGTTGAAAAAAATAAGGAGTTTTACAAGGGTTATTATAATTTAGGCTGCTTTTATATGGGTAAAAGAATTTACGCGCGCGCAGCCGAAAACTTTGAACTATCCGTAAAATATAATAAGCAAAACCCTTTCGGATATTATAATTTAGCTGCCGCACAATTAAATCTCGGCGAATATAAAGCAGCAAAGAAAAACCTGATAAAGGCAATAATGCTCAAAAATGATGAAAAAAATTTCTATTATAACCTTGCCTATGCAAATAAAAAATTGGATAAAAAAAAGGATGCCGAAAAAATTATAGATTTTTATAATCAAAACTTTGCAAAATAGCTTTTTTAATCTTAAAATTTTGTACTATAATTTATTTATGTTTGATTACATTAAAGGCGAGCTTGTTTTTATAGGGGAAAATACTCTGGTCGTTGAAAACAACGGTATCGGGTATTTAATACTTTCTAACGCAAGAACTCTTTCGTTAATGCCTGATATCGGGCTTGAAGTAAAAATTTATACAAAACTTGTCCACAAGGAAGATTCCATGACGCTTGTCGGCTTTAAACAAAAAGAGGACAGGGTTATTTTTGACATATTAACGTCAGTTTCCGGAATAGGAACAAAAGTTGCACTTATTTTGCTTGATGAATTTTCAGGCAGCGAGCTTATTGATTATGTTATAAATGAAGATTATAAATCAATTTCAAGGGCAAAAGGGGTCGGCGTAAAGCTTGCACAAAAAATAATTATTGAATTAAAGGGTAAATTGACAAGCGCAAAAACCAATTCTGAAATTATACTTGGCAAATTTCAGAATTCGCCCGTTCAAAATGATATTTTGCTTGAAGTGCAGACCATTTTGCAGTCTTTGGGATATAACCGTAATGAGTATACAAGCGCAATACAAATTGTACTTCAAAGATCAAATGCGAAAACAAGCGAAGAAATTTTAAAGGAAGCTTTGCAGCTTTTATCTAATACATAAAGGGGGAAAAATGACCGCAGTTATTGAAAAGAAAAAAACGGCAAAATCTACTTCATTAAAACAAAAAAAACAGCCTTCTAAACCGGCTTTAACTAAAGAGAAAAAACAACCTGCACCTGCTATGAAAGTTTTAATAACATCTTCAGAAGTCGCTCCGTTTTCAAAAGTCGGCGGGCTTGCTGATGTTGCCGGCGAATTGCCTCCTTTTTTAGAAAAACTCGGCGCCGAGGTTGCGGTTTTTACTCCGTTATACGGATGCATAAATCAAGAAAAATGGGGCATAAAAGAGCTTGAAAACTCTGAATTAAAAATTTCTATGGGGCATAGCGAACATATTTTTAAATTAAAAATGGCAAAGCATCCGAAATCAGACAGTATTAACATATTTTTTGTTGATAATCCAAAATTTTTCTCCTGCTTTGATGTAGTGTACCCCATGTGGGTTGATGAAATGTATGAACAGGAAAGGTATGTTTCTTTTTCGCTTGCGGTTTTAGAATATGCAAAACTTTTGAATTTTAAGCCGGATATTATTCAGGCAAACGATTGGCACACTGCAATGATTCCTGTTTATCTGAAAACAAACTATAAATACGATGATTTTTATAAAAACACGAAGTCGCTTTTTACTATTCATAATCTCGCATATCAAGGAAGTTCGGATAAAAGCATAATTGATTTTGCAAATATGCGCTGGGATAATGTCTGGTATGATAATTGCCTTGAGCATTACGGAAAAGTAAACTGGGTAAAAGGCGCTATTTACTGTGCAGATATGATTTCAACGGTTTCACCGAGATATGCTGTGGAAATTCTTGGCGGCGAAATGGGCGAAGGCATGGATTATACGCTCCGCGGACAAACCCATAAAATAAGGGGGATTTTAAACGGCACATACTATGATAAAAAATTCAATCTAAAAGAAAAACCCAAATTTAAAAAAGAAGTTCAAAAGCTGTTCGGGCTGCCTGAAAACCCCCAAAGACCTCTTGTTGCAATGATTTCGCGTCTTGTTTATCAAAAAGGGCTTGATTTAATTGACTTTGCCAAATTTGACTTAATGAATATTCCCGCTGACTTTGTTTTTCTCGGGACAGGTGAGGGCGGTTATCAAAATATGTTAATCTGGGCTTCCAATAATTCATCCAATATAAGAGCATGGATTGATTTTAAGCCCGAATTGTCTGAAACCATTTATAAAGGGTGTGATTTATTTTTAATGCCCTCTTTATTTGAGCCCTGCGGAATCAGTCAGCTTATTGCAATGAAATACGGTGCTGTTCCTATTGTACGCGCTGTGGGCGGGCTTGATGATACCATTATTTCATACAAGAATGAAAAAGCGAACGGCTTTAAATTTTTATCATTTGATGCAAAAAGCATGACGGATGAAATAAAAAATGCTGTTTGGACGTATTACGACAGAAAAGATGATTTTGCGCTTCTTAAAAAAAATGCACTTAAAACTAAATTTACCTGGGATGACAGCGCGCAAAAATATATGCAGATGTTTAATGAAATGCTCGGAAGGTGATTTTTAAAAATCAGATTCCAATTTTTTCATATTTTTTTGAATATTTAATAAGCCCGTATATGTTACAAGCACAACAAGGTTTTCACCGTCATTCAATTCGTCTCTGGCATTTAAAATTGAATTTATAATATTTTCCGCAGGAGGGAAAATTTCCAAAAGTTTTTGATTAACGCCCGCATGTTTTAGTCTTAATGCGATATCATACGACCTTTTTCCGGTTGTATAAATCACGTTTTGAAAATCTGAAAGCGCCTCAAAATCTGCATCCCAAAGCCAGGAAACATCTCTGCCATCGGCATAATTATCGTTAATGGAAATTAAAATTCTTGAATTTTGCAAATTTTTAAGCCCGCGCAAAACCTCGCTTGCACCAACCGGATTTTTAATTAAATGTATTGTTAATGTGCCGCCGTTTGCAAGCTTAATTTTTTGATGTCTGCCAAATACGGGGCGATATTCGTTCAGGGCTTTTTCAATAATTTCGGGCTGAATTTCGTATACAAGAGCGCAGGATATTGCGCCAAGGACATTATAGGCATTGTAAAATCCTGTTAAATTTGTCCTGAATGTGTGAAAAATTTTTTTATACTTAATATCTAATACCGCACCGTCAGGGCGGATTGCAACATTTGCGCCAATATCCGGCTCTATTCTGTTTTTGCCGCATTCGCAATACCAGATACCAAGCTGCGCGTAATATTCATTTGAATATTTAATTTTTGCACCGCAATTTGAACAATAAAGCGCTTCTTTTGGGCTTTTTGAATTTTTTTCATAACCCTGATAAGAAACCGAATTAATCCCGTAATAAATAAAATTATTTTTTGTATATTTCAGTTTATCAGCAATTTCATTAAGAGAAGGATCATCGGCATTTAAAATGACTTTCAAATCGGGGTTTAATTCAATACCTTTAATGATTTTTTTTCTTGCACTGTCCATTTCGCCGTATCTGTCTAATTGGTCGCGAAAAAGATTGGTAACAATCAGATAATCAAAAACGAATTTACTTGAAATGAAAGAATAATAGGCCTCATCACACTCAAGAACTACGCCGTCTGAATGATTTGAGCGGTATAATCCGTCGGATAGCGCAGTTATTATGCCATTTGGCATATTTGCACCCAGTTTATTTGTAATAATCTTTAATCCTGCTGTTGTTAATATTTCAGCTAAGATTCCGGATGTTGTAGTTTTTCCGTTGGTGCCGGTTACTGAAAATCTGGGATGATTAATATAGCTGTTGCATTCATTTAAAAAATCAGGATAAAATTTCTGTACCACTTTCCCCGGGAAACTTGTAGCTTCAAAATTGAAAAACTTCAAAACTTTGGAAACCTTATTAGAAAGCTCAAGCGCACTTCTCATTAAAAAATCCTTTTTGTTTATGATTGAATTAACAGCTTTTAACCATTATAATATATTTTATGGAAAAAGTTTATTTTTTAATATCCGTTATTGAAATTGTTTTTACGTTTTTTGCCGTAAGATTTATCTCGGGCTTGATTAAAAAAATTGAAAATTTTCCCGTTGAATTTGATTTATCTGATTTCAGACAAATTGCAAAAATATTGTCCCAAACCTCAAAAATTCCATTGTTATTAAAATTTAATCCTGCAAAAGCAATAGTTTCGATAATTAATGTTTTTAAAACTTTTAATAAAATAAGGCGTTTTTTTAATACTTTTGGCTAGCGTTTTTTATTGCCGTTTTGTGCGTTTTTACTCTTTTATATATTTTATAAACTAAAAATAAAGTGTATAAGAGGGAAATTTATGCAGATAGAACAAAGATACAAAGAAAATGAAAATTATATATGCTACGAATTTAAAGGAATTCTGAAAGAAACAATTCCCTGGCTTGAATATCTGGCAGATGAATACAGGTGTCATGTGGATAAAAAAGAGTGGAGGAGCAAATATAATAATTACGTTGTATATGATTACGAGCCTTTTTGTTCTGAAGGGTTTGAAATATCCATGACTATAAGTTCTAAGTTTCCGCAGTATTTAAACTTTGTAAAATATTTGTATGACAAAAAAATGAGCATTATAAATT
>JAJQDG010000060.1 GCA_021202305.1 Candidatus Gastranaerophilales bacterium | reverse complement strand
CGGGCGGTGTCGATGAGACCCGCACGTGAAGCACTACGGCGTGCGAAGCCGGTGCTGATACGGGCGGTGTCGATGAGACCCGCACGTGAAGCACTACGGCGTGCGAAGCCGGTGCTGATACGGGCGGTGTCGATGAGACCCGCACGTGAAGCACTACGGCGTGCGAAGCCGGTGCTGATACGGGCGGTGTCGATGAGACCCGCACGTGAAGCACTACGGCGTGCGAAGCCGGCGAGGAGTATCGGGGCGGTCAGCCCCGATACGGAACGTAACGCCGGCGATTGGCGGGAATGTATGTTGAGCTTAACCCGTAACACTACACCAAGCAGCAGAGCCGACGAGAAAAGCCGGTGAATAACACCCGCTTGAAACAATTGCAGCGTGCGGGAGCGGAAGTTACAACGGTAACTCACTCCGGTTTTTGCAAAAGATATATTGCCGTTTGCGGCAAAAATTCCGGCTCCTTCAAGCCTTACGGTAAATTTTTAAAATAATCTTTTTCCGTTAATGCTTTGTAGGTACAGCCCACACCGTTAGATGTATCATAAGACGTTTTTGAGCAATATGTATCATTATCTGAAAAATGGGTATTTGGATGTCCTGCGGGAAGAAGCTCGCCTGTTTGTTCATCAACTTCAAAGGTAAATAAATCATGCCCCCATTTATTCGGTTTGTTTTCAAATCCGTTGATATCAACCGAAAGTAATAAAAATTCTAACGTGCATGAATTTTCTATTATTAATAATGTTCCGTCATTAAGTACTATTTGACCGTCGTCTAAATAACTGGTTGAAGTTTTTGTATACCCGTTATAAGTATAATAAGTGCCGTTTAAGTCATAATGATTTGTGGAGTCATTAAATTTTATTCCCGAAAAATATTCTTTAAAAACAGAATAAAATTTATAACAGCGATAATTGGTTTGATTTGCAATAAGTCCTGTATCATATTGCACTGATTCTAATGCTGAGCTTAACACAGATTGTGCCTTTTTTAAGCCCGATTTTAATTGTGTTTCTTTTGTATGATTTAAAACAGCAGGTATTGTCATCGCGGCAACAACACCTATTATGGCAAGGGTAATAAGAACTTCTGCAAGGGTAAAGGCAGCCTTTCGAGCGGTTATAGGAATACAAGCACGGGCAAAGGTATGATACAAGAGAAAAACAACAGCTATTAACAAAATTTTATTACCAATCATATTGATATTTAATCCTTAATTCAATATATAACATCACCATTATACATAGATTATCACCTTTCTGCAATATATTCTATATTTATATAGTTAATTTTTCTTAAAAGTTAAAATAGTATAGCAATGTTGGTGATTATATGGCTGTAAAAAAAGAATTATTGGGAATGAGAATAAAAGAGTTTCGTGAAAAGCGTAAACTCACGCAGGATAAATTAGCAGAAATTGTAGGAATTGACCCCAAACATTTAAGCCGTATTGAAAACGGGAGAAATTATCCCTCTTTTGAAACACTGGAGAAAATTTTAAACAGTCTGGATATTTCTTATGGCGATATTTTTAATTACGCACATTTTGTTGACAAACAGCAATTAATAGCCAAAATAAACCAAAGGCTTCTTCTTTTAAGCGATGACAAATTGACTTTTATATTTAAAATGATAAATGAAATATGACCCTGCCTTTAAATTGAAGGATTTCCTATATTTTTTTAGTTTGAAATTTTCTTCCAAATCAATAATTGTAAGTGCAATATTGCAAAGTGTACTCGTTTTATTTAATTAGAGAATGACTTAAAACCAAAATTGCCTGCACAGGCGGATATGAAAGTTTGGCTGATGAAACCCCGATACTCCTCGCCGGCTCCCGCGTGGCATAGTGTTGCGGGTCAAGCTCAACGTACATTCCAGCCAATCGCCGGCGTTACGTTCCGTATCGGGGCTGACCGCCCCGATACTCCTCGCCGGCTCCCGCGTGCCGTATTTTTTGTTTTTTTACATCTTCTTATTCAAGTTCTAAATTAGTTTGCGCTGAATTTATATTTTGTTCCTGCGGTTCATTTTCTGCCGAATCATCAGGATCAATTATTTTATTCACCGAAACAACCGAATCGCCCTCTTGCAGGTTTTGCACTTTTACACCTGTAGCGGGGCGTCCCTGCCTTGAAATATCTAAAGCGCTTACTCTTGTTACAACACCGTTTGCGGAAACAACCATAATTTCATCTTTTTCATCAACAATAGTAAGTGCAACGAGCCTTGAAGAAGATGATTTAAATTTAGTTGCTATAAGCCCCAGACCGCCCCTATTTTGAGGACGAAATTCAGAAAGTTTTGAGCGCTTTCCAAAACCGTCGCTTGTCAAAACAAGCAAATCGGCATCGTAATCTTTAGGCACAACATCGCAGCCTATTATTGTATCACCCGTGCGCAATTTCATTGAATTTACACCCCTTGCCGAACGCCCTAAGGGTCTTAAATCAGAAATTGCAAAACGTATTGCCATACCGCAGGCGGTGCCGATTATAACTTCGTCATCGTCTTTTGCAAGTTTTACCCAGTTTAATGTATCGTTTTCTTCCAGTGTAATTGCAATAATGCCGGATTTTCTGATATTTGCAAAATTATCAAGGCTGATACGTTTTATGTACCCTTCTTTTGTAAGCATAATTAAATTTGTGGAAGAATCAAACTTGCTCACCGGAACAACAGCCGTTATTTGTTCATTTTGTTCAATCGGAAGAACGTTAATTATGGGCAGCCCCTTTGATTGGCGCGAACCTTCAGGAAAATCATACACATTAAGGCTGTACACAACACCCTTTGATGAGAAGAAAAGAACTTTATCATGCATTTTTGCGGTAAAGAAATGTTCAACATCATCATCCTCTTTGGTTTTCATACCGCCCTTGCCCCTTGTTGCGCGGTTTTGACGCTCAAAGGTATCAAGCGAAATGCGTTTTATATAGCCCTGCCGCGTAATAAATACCGCCATTGAGGTGTTAGGGGTTAAATCTTCTATATTAAATTCGCCCTGCTCGGGAAGAATCTGCGTTTTTCTGTCATCACCGTATTTTTCTTTATCTTCATCCAACTCGGTTTTTATTATTGTCAAAATCTTATTTCTGTCAGATAAAATTTCTTCGTATTCTTCAATTTTTTTAAGCAAATCATTATATTCAGAGCGGATTTTATCCTGTTCAAGACCGGTTAAGCGTCTTAACTGCATTTCAAGAATTGCATTTGCCTGATCAACATCAAGCCCGAAACGACTCATTAAGCCTTCTCTTGCGGCTTCTGTTGTTTTTGAACGTTTAATCAATTCTATAACTTCATCTAACGCGTTGAGCGCAATTAAAAGCCCCTCTAATATATGGGCGCGCGCTTTTGCCTTTTTAAGGAAGAAAATAGTGCGCCTTGTAATAACTTCAACCCTGTGTTCTATAAATTCATTCAACACTTCATACAAATTTAAAAGCCTTGGCTGCTGACCCACAAGAGCAACCATATTTACCCCGAAAGTTGAAAGGAGGGGCGTCTGCTTATAAAGATTATTTCTGACAACATCCGGTTTTGCATCGCGCTTCAATTCAATTACAATGCGCATGCCTTCCCTGTCTGATTCATCTCTTATGTCTGATATACCTTTAATTTTTTCATCCTTAACAAGTTCTGCTATTTTCATAATTAATTGAGCTTTATTTACCTGATAAGGAAGCTCCGTTACAACAATTGCCGTTTTTGACTGGCGTCCGTAGCCGCCTTGAATTTCTTCAATTGAAGAAACGGCGGACATTTTAATAGAACCGCGCCCTGTTTCATACGCTTTTTTAATTTCGGTTGTGCCTATTATTGTTGCTGCCGTCGGAAAATCAGGGCCTTTAATATATTGCATTAATCCTTCATTTGTAATTTCGGGATTATCTATTAAAGCTTTTGTTCCTTCCACTATTTCACAAAGATTGTGCGGAGGAATATTTGTAGCCATGCCGACTGCAATCCCCGAAACTCCGTTTAATAAAAGCATGGGTAAACGCACCGGCAAAACCGAAGGCTCTTGCAGTGAACCGTCAAAATTCGGAGAAAATTCAACCGTTTCACAATCAATATCTGCAAGCATGGAGGTTGTAATTTTGTGCATTCTTGCTTCCGTATAACGCATAGCAGCAGGTGAATCACCGTCTACGGAACCAAAATTGCCATGACCGTCAATTGTAAGGTATCTTGTTGCAAAATCCTGAGCCATTCTGACAAGTGCATCATATACGGCAGTGTCGCCGTGCGGGTGATATTTACCTAAAACTTCACCGACTATTCTTGCACATTTTTTAAAGGGCTTATCGGGCGTCATGCCAAGTTCATTCATAGCAAAAAGAATGCGTCTGTGAACCGGTTTCAATCCGTCCCTGACATCAGGAAGGGCGCGCCCTATAATAACGCTCATGGCATAGTCTATGTAAGAGCGTTTCATCTCATCTCTTATATTAACAGGCAAAATTTTCCCGTGATCAAATAAATTAGTCTGACTCAAAACTCTAAACTCCCTTAAAGTCTGTTAAATATATAGTACAACAAAGAAAGAAGATGTACAATTTTTTTCATTTTTGTTATAAACTGTTTATTGCCATGCAAGAAATAACAAGTTTAATAAATGAGGAATTAAGGGGCGGAAAAGTTAATAAAAAAGAAACCGCTATGCGCCTTAGACCGCTTATAAATAAAGATACAATTGCGCTTGCCCAAACAGACCCTGTGGTAGGGGATATTGAATACAACTTTAATAAAGCTAAAATCTATATAGAATGGGCAAACGAATTAAAACTGGCGGCTGTTGTTTTTCCCGAGCTTTTTTTGATGGGATATCCCGTATACGATATTATTGACAGATACCCTTCAATTGTTCAGAAAAACATAGAATATCTTGAAAAACTTGCCAAGTTAAGCGGAAAAACAAAGGTTTTAATAGGTTTTTGCGAATTTAACAGGTTTTATATAGGAAAAAGATACTTTAATTCTGTTGCGGTGCTTGCAGACAAAAAAATTGAAAAAATAATAAGAAAAACTCTTTTGCCGGTGTATAGCGAATTTAACGATGCAAGATACTTCCAGACACCGGAATTTAACCCTAAAGACAGAATTGTACAAATCGGCAGCAGCCGTGCAGGCATTGTAATTTGCGAAGAAAACTGGGCTGATAAAGATTTTTTTGACAAACCCGTGTACAGTTTTGATCCGGTTGAAGAAATTGTAAAATCTCAAAATCCTGATTTTATTATAAATTGTTCATCTTCGCCGACCCGTGCAAAAAAAGAACAGCTTTTAAACAATATGCTTTCTTTTGTGAGCAAAAAGCATTCCACACCGATTGTTTATGTCAATCAGGTAGGGGCAATTGACAACACATCATTTTCAGGTTCATCAAGGTGTTACAACAACGCGGGCGAAATAATTGCCCGTGCAAAATCTTTTGAAGAACAGTTTTTTATGCTTCAAATTCCTGCTAAACTCCCTTCAAAGGGCGGCATAAATCAGATTTTTTCACTTCCGTCGGGATTAGAACAGAGTTTAAATGAACAAAAAGCCTTTTCCCTTGATTACGGACCTGATTTAGAACGTACGTATCTTACAATAACTATTTCAATAAAAGATTATTTTGCAAAAAACGGGTTTAAGCGCGCGGCAATAGGGGTGTCGGGCGGTCTTGATTCTTCTGTCTGCACGGTTCTTCTGGCAGATGCCCTCGGGGCAAAAAATGTTTATGCAATTTCTATGCCTTCAAAAATTACAAGCGATGAAAGCAAGAACGATGCGGAAGAATTGTGTAAAAATCTGGGCGTGAATTTCCTTGAAATACCAATAAAAGAAATGGTTGAAATATCTAAAAATACTTTTTCCGATGCTTTTAATAAAATAGAAAACCATTGGGACGGACGTTATGAAAAACCGCTTACAATGGACAATATTCAAGCCAGAAGCCGCGCCGTAATACTCTGGGGAATTTCAAACGAATTTAAAAGCGTTATCCCGATTGCAACTTCGGATAAATCTGAGCTTTATATGGGATATGCAACAATAAACGGTGATATGTCAGGAGGATTTGCCCCCATAGCGGATGTTACAAAAACAAAGCTTTTTGCTCTTGCAAGGTGGCTCAATTCAAACAGACCGCAAAAAGATGCAATTCCAAGAAACATTATAAACAAGCGCCCCGGAGCAGAGCTTGCAATAGATGAAAAAACAGGAAAACCGCTTTTAGCGGAAGATGCACTTATGCCTTACGAATTTTTGGATGAAATTATCTGGCGGATTGAAAATTTACACCAAACAAAAGAAGAAATGCTCAAAGAATGGTTTTTGTACGAACATAAAAACCAGATAACAAACAAACAAAAATCCGAATGGATTGACAAATTTTATGCAAGGGTGCAAACGGCGCTTTTTAAATGGTCGATAATGCCGCCTTCCCCAATAGTGGATTCAAGGTCAATAAATAAAACCGAATATAATCAGCCTATAACTTCCAAATTAAAATTTTATTAAATAATTTGTACTGCAGTTATATTGAATGTATAATTCCATTATCACGTGAGAGATTAATGTTAAAAATATATAAGCGCTTAGTATTAATTTTAACGGTTGTGTGCCTTTTATGGGCGCAAAGTCCTGCGTGCGCCTTTAGTTTAAAACACCCCTTTCAAAAGAAAAAACAAAAACAAGAACAAATTGTTCCATCTGAAGATACGGTAACTTTGCAGGAAGAAACAACTAAAGATAAGCCCTTGGATGAGAATAGCGAAGAAGATTTGTATTATAACGGCGAAGATAACCTTGTTTATGTCAAAACGCTTGAAATTATGGGCAATAATATGGTTGATACCGCCTTCATTAAAGGTATAGTTACCTCTAAAGAAGGTCATATATATGACAGAAAAACAGTTACCCATGACTTGAACAATCTTTATGCAACGGGGTATTTTACACAAAATATCCGCGCCGTTCCTATCAGGCTTGATGACGGAAATATGCGCCTCAGGATAGTTGTTGAGGAAAATCCCCCTGTTACGGGATTCACAATAATCGGAAATGACTCGGTTCCAAGCGCCGATATTAAAAAAATATTAGAACCTCTTGAAGGCAGCCCGCAGAATATTATTGAATTAAACCGCTCAATTGAACATATTCAGGAATTATATTCGGCAAGAGGATATATTTTATCGCGCGTAACGGAAGTAACCGATGATCCTGACGGAATTATAAACCTTAAAGTAAGTGAAGGGCGCATAGGCGACATAAATGTAACCGGAAACTACAAAACAAAAGATTTTATCGTAAAAAGAAATATTTTATCCTCCCCGGGCGAGGTATATAATGAAAACGTTATGCGTTCTGATATAATGCGCCTTATGGGAACACAAGCTTTCAGAGATGTTCAGCGCGACATTGTAATGAACGAAAACACGGGGCTTTATGATGTTACGGTTAATCTTGAAGAACAGCGCACGGGTAAAATTTCAGTCGGTGTCGGTATCGATTCCAGTTCAGGATTTTTTGGTTCTGTCGGTTTCGGGGAAAATAATTTCCGCGGACTGGGACAAAAAATCAACCTCAATTTAATGGCAGGCACCGGTATATTAATGGATGATAACAGCGTATTAAGGCGCGCCAACTGGCAAGCCGAGCTTTCTTTTTTGGAGCCGCATTTTAAAAAAGAAGGACAATCACTCGGGTTTAGGGCATTTTTGCGCAGTTTCGGCAGCTATCAGGTTCCTCTGGCGGTTGAAAAACGCTACGGAGGCGATATCACTCTGGCAAGAGTTTTTGAAAAATATCCGCGTCTGACAGGAAGTATTTCCATAGGAGCGGAAGAAGTTGATTTAAGCGAAGGGGATATAACAAAAATAACAAAACTTTTTGCAGAACACGGGCTTTCCATGAAACAAAGGCATGAACAGCTTGAAGGCGGCTTTTATCTTCATGCAATTCCGGCCATTGTATATGACACAAGGGATAACCCCACAAACCCTCGCCATGGCTTAATTGCAAAAATCAGTCTTGAAGAAGCACTTGCGATAACAGGAGCTGATTCATACGGCAAATTAGAAGGCGTAATCAGGAAATTCATTCCCGCAGGGCGCAAATCTTCCGTTGTTGTAACGGCAAGAGCAGGCGGCACATTAAACGGAGATGTGCCGGAATTTGCAATGTATACGCTCGGCGGACCTTATTCAATCAGAGGGTTTAACATATCTGAAGTCGGCATGGGCGACGGGTACATGATGGGCAGCGTTGAATACAGAACGCCGATACCTTTCATTGACAGGCTGACATCAAATACATTTATAAACAATATAAGGCTTGCAGGTTTTGTTGATGCGGGCAGGGTTTTTTCACAATCGTTGTCTGACGAGATATATGACAGACCGGGCTACGCAATTACCGCAGGTGTAGGTTTAAGAATATTTATCCCCGGACTCGGACCGATAAATTTAGATTACGGCTATCCGCTCACAAATACAAAGGGTTCGCGCAGCAACGGCTTCTTTACATTCGGTATGGGCGATATGTTATAGGGAGGAAAAATGAACAAAATAATAATATCTGTTATTTTATCACTTATTATTGCGCCTGTTTTTGCGCTTGAAACCGCGTATGAAAAAGAAATGCCCGTACAAAAAAGAATAAATGAAATAGGTTTTAAAATTTTAAATGCAAATGCTTTAGATAAACATGTGGTATTTTCATATAACAAAAAAGAAAAATTGCTTAAAAACGATTCTGCGATAAAACGCCAAATTGTGCTTTATGATACTGATTTGAAACAAGCCGAAAATGATGATGAATTAGCAGCAGAGCTTGCAAGGGAAATTTCATTTGCAATGAAATCTTATGACGGCAGCGCAAAAGGATTGATGAGTACCGCACAGATAAAAATGTCGCCTAAGAAATACGAACTTTACGCCGACAAAAGAGCCGCCGATTTTATGGTAAAAGCCGGCTACAACCCTCTGGCGCTTATTACGTTAATAAATAAAACGTATCCTCAAGCAAGACAGGATAAATTCTCAAAACATAATTTAACTTCAAAACGGCTTATGTATATTTATGAGAGAATTTATTACAATTATCCGCATTTTCTTGTTGATAACACTTATACCAATAATGAATATTATCAAAACTTTCTTTTAACTTCCGTTAGCAACAGAAAAAAATTATTTGAAGCTGCACGCCGCCATGAAAGAGGAAAAATCAAGTATGAATAGATTTTTGTTTTTACTTTTTATATTATTTGCAGCTCCTGTTTTTGCTCAAGAGGTTGATAGTGCATTTAATTCCCAAAATATGGATACTCAAACAGCTTCAATTAAAAAAACGGATAATATGGAACTTTTGACGGATGAAATGTTGAATGCGCCCTTGCCTTATGTACATACAAACTATGATTACACAAGCACAAAAGCCATGCCTATTGTCCTTCAAATAACAGAAAAAATCTCAACAAGGGATAAAACTTTATATGAAGGAAAAAAACTGTATTTCAATATTGTTGATGCGCCGCATTTTATAAACCGCAGACAAAAAATCGAAGGGCGCATAAATATGATTACATCAAGCGGGATGAACGGTGTACCCTATACAATTATTGTTAACGATTTCAATATTCCGGAAATTCCCAAAGAAAAATTAAAAGGTGAATATCAAAAAAGCGGATTAAATATGACATGGTTTGTACTTCCGCTTAAATGGGCGCTTACTCCAATTCCGCCAACAGGTTCTCTAACGAACTTCATTTTGGGAGGACACGCCAAAATAACCCCTAAAGACAGAATTACGCTGTGGTATTATCCCGAATGGAAATAAAGCCGTAAAGGGCGGTTTTGCAGCTAGGCAGCTAAAAGCTTGTCAATTTATACGAGGAGTATATAAAAGAGGGTGGTTTTTAGGCTACCCTCTTTTAATTTTAAACCTTTCTATTTAGTTTTTATTCAGGCATACCTTCAGGAGGCATAGGTTTTTGCCCGTTTGGAGCTTTTGGCGGAAGCGGTTTATCAAATTTTGAACCTTCAGGTTTTTTGAAGTCTTTTCCTTGTTTTGATCCCGGCTGATTTGGAATAACAACAAAATCTTCTTCTACAAATTTTCCTTCAAAACCGCCCGGGGTCTGACCGCGAAATTGCTGATGCATTGGCGCAGGCGCACCCATGTGGGGTCCATGGCATTTACATGCATGACAGCCGCAAGCCATTAACCCACCTACAAAACCACCGATAACACCTGCTGCAAAAAGCAAACCTGTGATTTTTAAAATTTTTTTTGTATCTTCGTTCATAAAGTATCCCCTTTCATTCACATGAACATAATAATTATAACCAATTTTTTAACAATAGCAAAAGAATTAATTCTTTTGAGCCATATATTAATATGAAAAACTTAATAAAAATTATTATATGAAGAAGTTTTTTATATTAATTTTATTATTTTTAAACGGATGTACGGTTTTAAAAGAAAATGAAATTCCCTATGTAACCTATACAATAGCGCGCCTTTTAGAGGACGGCAGACAAATAGAATATCAAGGGTACATAGATAGAGGGCTTGATGTAGATTTGAGTTTTAACATGTCAGGAATTATAGACGAACTTTATGTAAGGGAGGGGGATTTTGTTAAGAAAGGTGAAGTTTTAGCAAAATTGGATAATGAAGAATACAAACTCGATGTTTCCCGCACGCAAAATAAGCTTGAAGATGCAATTGTAAAATACAACCGTGCAAAAAGTTATTTTGAAAGGGTTTCAAAATTGCACACGGCAGGCGGCATTTCATACAACGATTGGGAAAATGCACAAACAGATTTAAAATCTGCAAAAAATCAAATAGAAATTTCAAAAAGCGAGCTTGGAATTGCAAAAAGCAAAGAAAGATTCAGCCATATTTATGCACCGTATGACGGATATATAATTAAAACACATAAAGACAAAATGCAGTTTACAACGCTTGGCGATAAGGTGATTTCCTTTCAGGGAAAGGGTATGGCGGAAGCCAAAATTTTTGTTTCACAAAACGAGATAAATAAACTTAGCATAGGTCAAAAGGCAATCTTAAAAGCCGATCCGATTGAAAATAAAATATACGGCGCTAAAATTAAAAGTATTTCTAAGACAAGTATTAATGAAGGTTCATACCGTATTACCGTATCTGTTGAGAATAATCCGAAAGAACTTGTAGACGGCATGAGCGTATATGTTATTGTTGATAGCCCAATTAAAAAGAGAATTATGATTCCAATAGATGCAGTTTGCACAAATAACGATGAAAAATTTGTATATGCAATAGTCGAAAATTACGCAAAGAAAAAAATTGTCGAGACAGGAATATATGAAAACGGAATGATAGAGATAAAAAAAGGAATATCGACAGGAGAAAAAATAATAACCGGAGGAATGGACAAAATTATGGACGGGGCTAAGGTAGAATATGATTGATTTTTTTATAAAAAACAAAATCCTGCTCATCTTGATAACACTTTTTTTTACTGTCGGAGGAATTTTTTCTTTTTTTAATTTAAAAAGAAATGAAGACCCCGGATTTAAAATCAGAACTGCAAGTATAATTACCGTTTCTAAAAATTTG
>JAJQDG010000236.1 GCA_021202305.1 Candidatus Gastranaerophilales bacterium | reverse complement strand
TTTTTAAGTTTGAATCAATTTCATCCCATGATTTAAAAATACTTTCTTTTTTCTTAGCCATTTTTAGTTATCTCCTATAATTAGTAGCTTTTTTCCGCCTGTCAAAATCCATGAATGGGATTTTGTTCGTTCGCTATCGCCCTTACGGGCTTGCCGCTCACAACGGCGGCTATCAATAGTTGCGTTTTTCGCTTGCTCTTCGCAAGCTCAAAACTTCACCCTGGCTTCGCATTTTTTCTTTGCCATTTTTACTTTCCTCCTGCTATTGATTGTTGCTGCATTGTTTCAAGTGCTTTAATTACTTTTCTAACATCCATTTGTGTCAAGAAATTAAGGCGTTGTTTGCCTGTTATTCTATAAATAAATTTATTCATTGAATTTTCTGTTTTTTGGTTTGAAATATTCATCCACATAGCCTCGATTTTTCTTAACTGTTTTGGTGTTCCCATACCAAAGCGCCCGTACATTGTGCCGTATTTTTCATAATTGGTTTTCGGGGTGTAAACACCTTGTTTTATTGCTTCTTTTTTAAGCTTGCTTAAAATTTCTTCGGCATCTTGATAGCTTAAATCCTTGCTTGATTCAACGTTGTAGGAAGATAAGATGTCGTAATAAATATCTGCATCAATTTTTAATTGTTTTCTTAAAAAGCCGATTAACTGGCGCTGTTTGGCGGAGCTTTTAATCATATTAATAGCCTTTCTCTCATAGCTTCAATTATTTCAATGGTGAGTTTTATATTTCTTGATTTTGTTATATCAAGGCATAAATCAAGCAGGTTTTGCACCCCGCGCGCGTTGAAATTAGCGGTTTTTGCAATTTCTTCAATCAGTTTTTTATCGGCATAATCAAAATATTGAATTACAAGTTTTTCAACATCTTGCATTTTAAGGGTGTCTAATTTTTCTAAATATCCTATACGGCTTGAAATATATGGAAAACCGCTTTTTACTTTTAATAAAAGCGCTTCTAATTCTTCCGTGCCGACAAACAAAATACCGCAATTATTTTGCGCACGGTCAAATATTTTGCGTATGACTTTAAATACTTCAATTTTGAGATTTTCAGCTTCATCTATAATTATTAGGCATTTATTTCTTTCAACCTTTTTTATAATATTTGAAATAAATTCATCTAAAGTATCGTTATTGGAATAGCTTAGTTTTAATTGCCCTGCAATTTGTTTAAGCGTGCTTCTTGCCGAAGTTTGCTCCAGAGGGTCAACAACAATAACACCTGAAGAAGTCCTTTTATATTCATTAATTGCCGTTGTTTTGCCAATTCCGGGGGCGCCCCAGCAAGCACCCATTTTACCCCTTAACTGGCACATATTGGCGGCGTTAAAAACCCTTTTTACAATTGTTGTTTCAACAAATTCAAGGGTTTTAAATTCCGTATTTTCGGATTTTTCAAAAGTGTTTATGTAGTTTTTTAGGTCATTTTGTATTGTATCAATTTTCGCGTTATATTTGCTTGATAAATAAAGGCTTACTGCCGCGGGGGATTTATTTATTCCGCGGGCAATTGTTGATATATCGAGTTTTTTTAATTCAATAAGTGCATTAATTTTATTTTGAAGCGCTTTATCATAAATCTGTTCCACTTTTTAAACTCCTTATTTTATGTGCATATGTATAACAATCAATTATGTATTTGTCCTTTGGTGCTTCGATTTCTTCGCCGTTTTGTTTAACCGGAAGCGCGTAAATATCGCTCAAGGGATCATATTTACCTGTTAATGTCCTTGTTTTATTGATTGTTGATTTAATTTGTTCGTTTTGCTTTTTTAATTCTTGTTTGTACGTGTAAAAATCAACAGCAGAACCCGTTTTTGCAAGCCCCTTAACTTTTATCGGGGCTTTAGCTTCGCCAACGTATTCACCTTTAAGTGTATAAATTTTGATTTTTGTAATATCAAAAAGGCTGTATTTTACTACGTATTCGCCCGTTTTGCCGTAAAGGGCGGTTGATTCATATTCATGACCAAACAGCTTTATTGTGTTTCTTTTAACTGTCCTTGTGATATTGCTCATCATAAGTTCATCAAGCATATCAAGGTCAATGCCTTTACCTTTGCCCATTTCAAAAGCTTCTTTTATTGTTTTTCCTTTTACGTTTGAACATGGCTTTGTGCGGTAAAATTCAAGCCACGTTTCAATTATCATTTTTGCCTGTTCAATAGTCGGGATAATATCGTTTTTATGAAGTTCTTTATGAAATTTCTCATTTCTTTTGTAATGTGCGGGGCGGTTTTTAATACTGTTTCCAATATACGAAGGAACCAAGGGCGGGCAGGATTTTACAAATTCGCCGAAAAATCGCTCAACGGTCTTTGCCCTTCCGTTATATGGTTTTGCAAAATTAACATTTATGCCAAGTGATTTATATACTCCTTGCAAATTGGCTTCGTTAAAATTTTTAGAGCCTGTAAAATATGTTCCCCTGAAGGCGCGCCCGTTATCAAGGTAAACTTCTTTGGGGAATCTGCCCAGGCGGATTATTGCGTTTCTTAAAGCACTTGAAATACATTGAGTGTTTTCCGCGAGCATAATTTCAGAGCCAACAACGTCTTTTGAAACCCAATCAAAAAATGCAACCCAAATTGCGCGGCAGGGGCGCCCATTGAGGGGATTTATTACCATAAAATCAAGCTTGTTACCGTCTGCAACTAAAATATCCCCGGGGGCATAATCTGAAATATCGCGCCTTATATATGAAACAACGGTATCTTTAAGCGCTTTTTCGCCCTCTCTTGATAAAACAAGGAAATCGTTATGATTCTTCTTTATGAAATTTACAAAGCGCCTGAAAGCCGCCTCGGATTTAATCGGCATATTCATTTTATTGAATTTGAATTTTAATAAATTATATGCGGAAGCTAAATCAAGTTTGGCATCATTAAAAAAGATATTAATAAATTCCTGTTTTTCAAAATCCGATAAGGTTGTATTTAAGTTAAAATCTTTGCCGTAGCCGTAATTATTGATTAAAGCGGTGTAATTGCCGTTATTTTCTTTTAAAATTTTTTGCCACCTATATAAAGTGCCTCTTGATATTTCCCCTGTTTTATCAAGAAGGGGCTTTGAAATTAAGCCTTTGTTAAAGGCTTTAATAAACTCGCTGTTTGCCTTTTCTTTGATTTCTTCTTGCGCCCTAAAATCTTGCCAGAGAGTTAATACATCAAATTTTGCAAGGGCAAGTTCTTTTTGCACCTGCGGCACTTCGATTAATCGAGAATTTTTTGAAAATTCATCAGAGGATTGAATTTGCAGGGCTTTTACGGAATATGAAGAAACCGGCGAAGCCTGCGGTGCAATTAAAGCAGGGTTTAACGGATTTATAATTTGCGCGCTCATTGTTGTTGCGGCGGGGCTTGTATTATTTGCTGTATTTTTTGCATTTTTGATTTTTTCTTGAATGTCAAGGGGCAATGATGATATGAGGATTTCATAAGTTTTTCTGTTTAGCTTATTTTTGATTATTTTAAAAATAAAATCACCCTTTTTGCAGCGCTTTTGAAGTGCGCGCGGGGTTAAATTTAATATTTTGGCAAGTTCCTTAATGCTCATATATTCTTTCAATTCTTGCCCCCTTCAATATTGAAATTGTATACAAGGGCAATACCTTTTAATTTGTTTAAAACTGTTTTAAACGCTTCAAAATCGCCGTTTAATGCGGCGCTAAAAAAAGAAAAGGCAGCATGAAAAAATTCAATAGTTTTCATGCCGTTCCCGTAAAAAAACGGAGAAATATGGAAATGATTTAAAAAAAGAGGGCGCAGGATAGTAATGATATTATAGGGGTGTTGCGCCCTGACCAGTTTAAAGATAAATGGAAGCTTTAAAAAAACAGGGGCAAAAGACATTGGGGAATGCTTTGCGCCCCTGAAGTTATTACAAAGATTAAGAAGCTTGAGTTTTTCTTTATCCATTTTTTGCCTTTAAAAAATAGTGTTTACGAAATAATCACAAAGAAGCATGAAAACTCCCAGTTTATAAAGCTTGTCTTTAGCTATATACAAGGAAAATAACCCGATTAAGCAAATAATTTCTGCTAAATGATTTGGCATGTGTTATTCCTCTATAAGTTCTATTCTTTGTCTTGTTCCAAGATTTTCTTCTAATTCGTTCAACAATGAATGACCGACGTAATCAAAAAATACTTTTATTTTTTTATAGGCGGCTAAATCGCCGCAAAGAGAATTTCTGGTTAATTTTGCTACTTTTCCTATCATTCTGTCTTTTTCTCTTGCGCTTATTCCTAAAAAAAACTCTTCTTCGCCGGCATATTCTTTTAAAAAATTATTTGCCCATTTTTCTACAATGGGGTTATATCTGTAACCCTTAAGGCAATCGCAAAAGTAGGCAGTTGAAATCCCGAGCACTTTTGCAGCACCTCTTAAAGATATATTTTTTGCATTTAGGGATTCTTTTATTCTTAAAAAACGTTCAAATGACAATGTAACAGGCTCATTGATATCTTTTCGCATTTGTTCATTTTTTTCTTCGTAAGATTTTTTAATATGATTTTTAATAATTTCATTTGCCCATTGTCCAAATTGAGTACCTCTTGGTGATCTAACCCTGTAACCTACTGAAATTACTGTATCGAGATTGTAATGTTTTACATTGTACTGTTTACCGTTATTTGCAGTTATTAAGAAATCCTTAACAACTACTTTTTTGTCTAATTCCCCCTCTTTAAAAATATTTTGTAAGTGTTTTGAAATTGATGACCTATCAGTTTCAAACAATTGTGCTATTTTATTTTGAGTAAGCCAAAGGGTATCTTCTGCTTGCCTAAATTGATAGGGCTTGTTATTAAATTTGTACTCTACCAAATCGCAGGGTTGCGATTCACTTTTAGTTTTAAACATAGAATTTCCTCCTTAAAATGAATTTTATATGTCCAAATTTTCTTTGAGCCAATTATCGACACGAGAAACAGTGGACAAACAATAAATTGCACGACTGACAGCTGAAAGCGATATGTTTAAGTCTTTTGCTATATCGGTCATAGTATAGTCTTTTTGCGCAAGTCGATATTTTATATAAATACCTCTTTTAACATTCTTTAATGCTTTCTGGCTTGTCGATTTTGTTTGTGGTTTCATGTTACTATCCAAAGTTTATGTGTGAACTAATAAGTGAAATATAGCACATTAATATGTGGTTGTCAACACATTGAGTTGTGAAATACTATGAAATTTTCAGAAATACAAAATAAGTTAGCAAAAATACTGGGTAGAAAGGTTACCCAATCAGAAATTGCAAAAGCTCTTGATTTAGACCGAACTAGCATTAATAAGAGAATAAAAGCGGCTGGTGAGCTTAATGTCAATTATAAGGCTAGAATTGAACAATATTTCGGTATTGATTTAGATACTGAAGAAAATCACAATATGTGTGACGAGTTGTTGAATGTTCCTATCGTGGAGAATTTGACACTTTTTCTTAAAAGCACTACTCAAGACATTTTTAACAATCAATCCTTAGATAAATTTGTTTTGCCCACAAGTTTAATGAAAAGAATCGGTGCTTCGCTTGATAGCAGTTTAATTTTTAGCGCAGAGGATGAAAGTATGCGCCCAACAATAATTAGTGGGCAAGACCTTGTTATGGTTGACACTTCAAAAAAAGAAATATACGACGGAAAAATGTATTTTTTTAAGATGAACAAAACTCTTTTTGTTAAGAGATTACAAAAATTGCCCAACAATAAGTTAAAAGTAATATCAGACAATCCCGAGTACGAGTCTTATTTTGTTGATCTAGACGACAAAAATATTGGTTTTGAAGTTATAGGGCGTGTTATGTGGATTAGCAGATTGGCTTAATATTTTTATTCAATTGTCAATGTACAAAAGATAAGCGCACTAAGTTTTTACCGCACTTCGATTCCGCCTGTCAAAATCCCTAAAGGGATTTTGTCCGCTCCCGCCGCTCCCAAGGTCGCTTTGGTTGCAACGGCGGTTAGGTACGGTTTCGGGCTGTCCGCCGGACTTGCTTGCTCCTCGCGTTAAACGGCGTTACGTGTCAAAGGCTCAACGCCTTCGACACTCCAGCCTCTGCTCCGGTGCGCTCATCAGTCCGCCGTCACGCCCTCACACACCATGGCTCGTTTGTAAAAACTAAGTGCGCACAAGCGCACTAAGTTTTTACCGCACTTCGATTATCATCTCTTCGCTTTTTATGTATAGCTCTGCTAATAGTTCTTCTTTGGTTTTATCGTCAAGGCGCATGAATTCTCTTTTTGGCATGTTCATTTTTGCTGTAAATAATTTGCCCTTTTTGCTTTTCTTGTTTACTTTGCCCTTATAACCAAAGTTGTGAATGGCAGCATATTCTTTATTTGTGCCGACCAGTGCATAGTCTTTGCCCGATTTTGCCATTATAGAGCGCCTCAATTCCCCATCAAGCGTTAAAATAAGTTTTAGGGATTTACCGTTTTTCATCCGCCATTTTTTATAGTTTTCGCTCCACGGCATCCATTTTTCGTCCGTATGTTCCCCTTGAGTTTCAAAGTTTTTATTAACGGTTTTTTTAAGAAAAACACGTGCTGTTTTCATTAAGGGGCTTAAGTCTTTAAACTTTTTTTGAAGATTGTTTAAAAATTTAACCGATTCATCAGCATTAAAGCTTGATGTGAAGAATTTATCCGGCATTTTGTAACCTCCTGAACTTATACAATCCTTTTATTTCTTTGATTTTGCCCATTAGGTGTTGTGATATGGCGCAACGGCTTACGCAAAGAATTTGGGCGGCTTCAGTTTGAGATTTAAAAGTTATTCCTGTATATTCCTCAATAAGTGCCATGCGCTTCTTATGCCTGCCATCGCATTTTGGCTTTGGCGGGTTAAGTTTTAACCTCAATCGTTTCAAATTATCTTTTTCAGTTTCTGTTAATGCGGTAAAATCCGCCCAGGCTGATAAATGGTATTGCATATCTACTAAAAGCCTGTCGGGTGCATATATCGGGTGTTTTTTAAGATAATCAATCATTGAAAAATCCTTAAAGCGTGTTATAATGAAATTGATAGAGTAATTGAGAATCCCATTAAGTCTTAGCGGGCTAGGCTGTTTACGATTTTATCGGTGGGTTGCCCCCTTTGAAACAGTGTAGTTACAGCGGAACATGCACCGCCCGATTACTCTATCTTTTTAAAATGTCTTTTGTCATTCATTTCTGTTTTTTTAACTTTCCCTGCGGTCGTTACGTAATTTACGGTATCGCCTGATATTTTACTTTTTTTGGTCAATTTTACGCAGACTTTTATACATTCATCTGATTTTGGAATGTCCTTTGTAAAAGCAAGATTTGTTTCATTGCCGCTTGTGTAGTCATAATAAATACCATCAGGCTTATTTAAAATCTCGTAAATTCCTTTTAATTCGTCTTTTGAAAGTTTTTGTCTTTCGCCTATGATATGCCCCGCTTTTTGTTCTTGAAAAACTACAATCGGGTTTTTTATTTTAACTTCATCAAGCTTTTTAAAAAGTTCAGGTGTAATCCAGCAAAGAGTTTTTTCTATTTTTTGTGCCTTAAAACCGTTTGCAACAAGTTTTTCAATCATATTTTCAAAAACAGCTTTATTGTGCGGATTTTCGGCCATTTTTGAAATGAATTGATACTTTATGCTATCGGGCATATTTTCAACTTTATTCCACGCCTGAACATCAATTCCCCATGCTTTTATACCTAAATTTGTTCCCCACCCTGCATCAGGGGTGAGTTTTATTTTTCTTCCGTCATGGTTAAAATTAAAACTCTGCGTTTGTTTTTCTTCATTGCCTGCAATAACGGTTTCCGCTTTTATTTTTCCCTCTGATTTTTCAATTTTTATTCCTTCTTTTTTTGCTTCATGTTTTGTTAAATTGACTACATAACATCTGCAGCCCCAGCCGTTCGGGGGATAAAACGCACTCCAGAATGGATCATCTGCCATAAAAGCTTTATTGTGCATGGCTCTATGTTCAGGGCGTTCATGTCCATCCATAAGTGATTTATATTGCCATATTGGCGCAACATCAATTTCTTCCAGCTGTTCTTTATACCTTCCAACGGCATAGCTAGAGCGCATATTGCAATCATAGATTGTTTTAATACGCCTTGGAGTGCCAAGTTCCACCTTTCTTATTTCGCCTGTTTTAGGGTCTTTTACTTCTTTAAATCCAACCCACCCTTTTTTCTCAAAAAGTGCACTCGCTTCTTTTTTAAAGCTTGAATAGCTTTTACCTTCATCAAGTGCTTTTTCTAAGAGTTTTTTAGTGTCGGATAAAAGTTCAATTTCTGTCATTTTTGCAACGGTAAATGCTTTTGCATGGGCATCTTCATAGACTTCATGCCAATCAAAAGAAGTTTTTAGCCCCTTGCTTTGAAAGAACTCAACAATTTCAGTTGGTTTCATGTAAAATGCGGAATTTAATTCAGTTTGAGTTATTTTTTTAGACATTAATTAATTTTTCCTATTTGTGCTATTTTTTAATTCATAATTCTGAATTCATAATGCTGAATTAAAATTGTCTTAAAATTCCTAGCGGCTCAAGCCTGTACCTCGCTTAAAACCTTCGGTTTTGCAAGCTTCAGTTAGGCTTTCGCATTGGCGGGTTTCGGGGCTAACCGCCCCTTCACCCTACGGAATTTCGCAATTATGAATTATGCATTATGAATTATGAATTGTTCCGGACATCCGTTCGTCCTTTCAATTCCGATATGAAAATTATTTTTGTAAGTGTTTCTTCAAGTTCTTCCGTGCTTAGATCAGGGTAAATTTCAGCCAGATTTTCAAGGGCTTCCTCTGCGTTTCTTGTTTTATTAAAGCCTTCAATAACAGTGTTTAATGCTTTATTAAGAGGGTTTTTAGGGTCATCTAAAGCAATATCTATAACGTTATTATCTGCTTCGGCATAGTTAAAAGGCGTACCCTGTGCAACACTCCGGCTCACGCATTCAATATCTTCTTCTTTATATCCGTAAGTGCGCGACAGATACTCTTTTGAAAATTGGACACCAAGAGAATAAATTTTTAAATCTCTTTCCGCTTTTTGGATGTTTAAATCTTCATCTTCAATAAAAGCAAACTTAGGCGCGGGGCTATTGCCAAAATTAATAGCGCATACAATTGAAATAAACTTATTTATTGTAGATTCAACAAGCTTTTTATCCGAATTTATAATATCCGCTCTAACCCCCATATGCGTGTTTGCGGCGGCATAACTTCCGGATGTTCCGACATCCGTTGTCAAGGTTTGCCCTAATATTGCTTTTGCTATATTTTGTTCGCATTTATTAATCAGCCCTAAATGAATGTCCGATGAGCCGTTTGAACCTGTCTGTACAATTTCAACAGTGCCGTCTGAAGGAATTACTGCGGCAGCATCCTGCACCATTTGAGTAAGCGATTCCAGCATTTGCTGTTTTTCAATATCTGTCATTGAGCGGTCGTATTTGCCAAAAACATAGGGCATTCCAAACTTTTCGCAAAATTTAACAAGAAATTCCATGCCGCCGTTAATAAAGGCAACATTCCAAAAACACCTGCTTAAAATGGCTTGTCCGTAGGGGTTAAGATAATCGGGCTTATGGCGGGGCAAAAGAAATTTGTATCCGTTTTGAAAATCTATCGGGCGTTTGCCTGCCATGGTTCTATCTTTATAGAAAAATTCGTTTAGAGAATTAAAATAAAACCATTCTTGCGGTTTTGCCATAACGCCGATTGGAACAATAAAATTGCCGTTTTTTTCATAGCTTATTTCAATCGGGCAGTAGCCAAACAAAGGCGCATCTAAAATTTGTTCGATAAATGTGTAGACATCAATGGTTTTAAAAATTTCATTTATGAAATCGACAATATTTTTTTGCGCTTCATTGTCGTTTAAAGCCCAATCAAGGCTTAAAACGCCTGATTTTCTTGAATCAATACAGGTGCCGACTTGATAATGATTAATCAAGGTTCTAAGAACCTCAATTCTTTTGCCTGCCTTTTTCAAGATAATATCAGGATTTGGCAAACGGTCAATTACACTTGAAAACCCTTCTGCGGTTAAAGTGCTTGCCCAGATGTCAAAAATAGATTTGTCTGCGGAGCCGGTGTGGAGAGCGGGGGGATGACACCCGCTCGGAACACTACGGCAAGCGGAGCCGGTGTGAAAGGGCAATGGCGATGAGCCTTGCCCTGAAACACTACGGGTTATAATAAAATTCGTTTTTGATTTTTTGCTTTTCTTTTTAGAAGACATTAATTAAATCCTCTCAGGTTTATAGTGTTAAATTCCTTGTAAATATTGGGTTTTGCCGATAATATAACGGGTTTTTGATAAGGTTCGTTTGTGCCTGCAAAAATTGCAAGGGCAAAAGACCAGAAACGGTCTGCATGTCCGTCCGTTGCGCTTCTATCAGCATCAAAACGAACAATATTAGCGTTTGTCTGCAATCTTCTGACAGAATGCAAGTCGTTTTTAATTGCTTCATCATCAGGAATTCTTATATTGCGGTCTTGAAAGGCGTATAAAAGCTTATAGGCTAATTCTTCTTTTGTTTTAAGCGAAAAATTAATCGGTTCAACCATGCGGGAACCAAATTCATCCTTTAATTCTTCCGCCATTTGTTTGCCTATTCCTGTTTCATCTATTGCCATTCTTCTTGTTTTGGGGTGAGATAAAAGTGCAAGCACGGCTTGTTTTTGGTCTTTAAATTTTACATTTTTAAATTCCAAAAGTTTGCGCAAATAAAATACGGAACCGCATTTCTCAAATATCGACACAACCGATAAATCATTAATTCTTGCAACGTCATAACCTATGTAAATGTCGCCTGTAATGTTATTCAAGCCTTCTTGAAGTGTTTCTTCAATGCAAGAATTAATCAATTCGTACGTAATAAAACTTGTTGCCTCATCAACTGCAACACAGCAATATTCTTGAAGCCATGTAACATCATCCCCTGAAGATTCTTTTTCTTGTTTTAACCATTCCAGGCGTTCTTCTTCTGTTGTTTTTCTTCCATAGATTTTATCAACAAGCCCCTCATTTACGGCTTTAAAAATATCTACTTCATGCAAAGACCAATTTAATTTGCCTTTTTCTATAAGGGTTAAAAAGTGGTAAAAAAGATTATTTGCGCCGTTTAGCGACGAAATTATTCTTAAAGGATATCCCCATGTGACAACAGGCTTGCCCGCCTTCCATAATTCCTTCTGGTCTTTATGAAATGCAAATTCATCAATAACAAGCTTTCCGCCCTTGCCCCTTAAAGCCGCGGGATTTGAAGATAGCCCGTTAATTCTTGCACCGTTATTAAATTCTAAAGATAATGCCTTAATGCCCTTTTCTTCATCAATTAAAACTTCGCCAAGGTCTAAAAAGCCCGCATTTAAGGTTGTTGCCCAGTCTTTGCAATAGATAATGTATTCTTTTGCATTATCTGAATTTGATGAAGTAAACCAGACGTCAAGATGTTTGTTTCTGACTTTCATTGTTGTTGCATCTTTAACATCTTCAAAAGCTTGAATCCAGGTGAAGCCTGTACGGCGTGATTTTTTTGCAAGCTTAAACCGGCTTGTATCTAAAAGCCAGCGTTTTTGAAATGGTAAAAATAGTTGTGTGATGTCGTCCAAGTTATTCTCCAATGATTTTTGCAAAAACCTTATTTAGCACATCTTCTGTTATACCGGTTTTATCTTGCGGTTCTTTTTCAATTGTTTCTTCAACTTTTTCCTGCGCCGTTTGATTTTCATAGGTTTTTAATTTAGCAAGCTTATCCGTCATTCCCATAATGAAATAGAGCGTTTTTTGGTCCGGCAAAATTCCTTCTGTTTTATAATCTTCAACCGCCTGCTTTGAAACAAGGTGCAAAAGTTCATAAAGTGTTTGGTTAGTAGAATACTGGCTTTTTAAGAATTTTTTCTTTTTATCATCCCATGCGCCTTCTTTTTTCCAGTTGTGGACGGTTTTTTCAGAGAGATTAAGCCTTTTTGCAATTTGAGCAACCGACATTTGCATTTCAATAAAATACTGGCTTGCAATGACTTCGTAGGTGTCTTTCTTTGTCATTCTCCAAGTTCCTTTGAAATTTTTTTTAGTTTTTTTTGAATTTCAAGCGCTTCGCTTTTGGCGTCATGAAGTTCATTTGCAATTTGGATAATTTCAGGCGTTTGGATTTCTTCAATATTTTCATAATAGGGGTTAATGCAAACAGCAAGCTCATTTAAGAGCCTTGCTATTTTAATTTCAAGTTCCTGGAATTTTTTTGTAAATTTTGTGTGTTCAATTTGTAATTGCATCAAAAAACTATTTGTCATTAACATCCCCCTTTGCTTTTTCTCTGATTAACGGACACCACAAGTTTGAACTTACTTCCGTATCAATTTTTTGCAAGTAGCTTAATTGCAGGGTGTTTTGTTCAATCATCTTTTTTAAAAGTTCAAATGTGTCATTGATAATCATTGTAAATTGTTCTGTTGTTGACCGGTGATACAGGTAAAAGACAATGAAAACAAGACCGCCAGAACCTGCTACTTTTAAAAATTCTACTAATCCTTCGGGCATTTTTCCTCACTTTCGTTTTAATTCATAATTCTGAATTCATAATGCATAATTATTTTGATTATGAAT
>JAJQDG010000147.1 GCA_021202305.1 Candidatus Gastranaerophilales bacterium | reverse complement strand
CATTGTAAAGAGTATTAAAATTAAACGGTATTGTAGTTTCAATACCGTCAATAAGGGCATATACTTTGTGCATGTATGTATTAAAACCGCTGAATTTTTTAACAAAATCCCACACTTCTTTGTCATTTGTGTGAAATATATGCGAACCGTATTTATGAACCATTATGCCGTTTTCATCTTTATAATCAAAACAGTTGCCCGCAGCATGGTTCCTTTTATCGATAACAATAACCTTTTCATTCAAATTGCCTGCAAGCAGATTGGCTGTTACTGCGCCTGTTATGCCCGCACCTACCACTAAATTTTTTTTCAATTATAAATTCCTTTTAATTTATTTTTAATGTTATCATAAATCAAATTAAAAGTTGACAAAAAAGGATAAAAAAGGGGGCAAAGAAAACTTTGCCCGGCAATCAAATCTGAATTTGTTATGTCATATGCGATAATAACACGTATGAACCTGTTCTGTTTGTATGCGCATTTACAACGCCCGATGTATAATTTCCGTTGTCATCGGATGTATTTCCTTCAATCGTGTTAACGGTGCCGTCGGCATTAACAGAAGTTACAATTCCGACATGATAATAACCTTTTGAATCACTGTAATACAAAATTAAATCCCCGGGCTGCACCTGACTTGAATCCGTTGTCAAAACTCCGTTAGATTTAGCCCAGGATGCAATTGTCGGGCAATATGCCGTATTTGAGCATGTTTCAAGATAGGTGCTGTCACCGCCTGTTACCTGATCAATAACATACGCTACAAAATCCCCGCACCATGCGCCGCTGTCAAACTGACATCCCGCCGCTTTCATTAAAGCTTTCATTTCAGAAGCCGAAAGCCCGTCTAAGCTTTCCGCAAATTCAACAACATCTTCACCGGTGCTTGATACTCTGTTTTTAAGCTGAATCTGCATTGATTCTAATTCCTGAATAGAAGTAATAACTTCTTCAAGTTCGCTCTGCGCCGTATCAAGTGCAGTCTGAGCTTCAGATAGTTTTTCCGCTTTTACGGTTTCAATATTATCGCGTGCTTCCTGCCAATCTTCAAGGCATTGTTTTGTTTCATCCGAACATGAATCCAGTATTTCTTCTTCAATTTCATCACGCCTTGCATATAGGGTTTCAAGTTCGCCTTCTGCTATTCCCTTATTTTCTTCGGCTTCTTTTTTTGCAGCTTCGGCATCTTCTATAATGCCATTTTGCGCACTGACTTCGCCCTCGGCGGCACTGATTTGTTCATTGATGCTTGCAGCCATTGCATCAATTTCATCATGTTGATCGGTGTTATCATCCGTTTTTTCAGGTAATGCAGAAAGTGAAGTTTTAAGTGCGCTTATTTGATTTTCAAGAAGTGAAATTTGCGTATTTGCGTTATATATAGCGGCTTCGCATTCAGCTATTATTGTATCCTGTTCTTTTACTATTCCTTCTTGTTCTTCAATTGATGCCTGATTTTGCTTTTGTTCTTCTTTTAATTCATCGGATACTTCTTCATCCTTGGCAAGAGCTTCTTCGTACAACAGCTGTTTTGCATCTGCATCATCTTCGGCAGCTTTAACATCTTCATCTTCGCCGCTATAGATATCGGCTATTGCCTGATTTGCATCATCTACTGCTGCTTGCCTTACTTCCTGTTCTTCATACAATTCGTCAAGAGTCATCGTATCAGCTTCAGCCGTAGTTGAAGCTGTTGAAGATGTGCCTGAGCTGCCGCTTGAAGATGTGCCTGAAGTTCCGGACGTTCCTGAAGTTCCCGAGGTGCTTGACGTATCTGAAACCGTGGTATCATCAGATGAATCACTGTCATCTGCAAGTGCCTCTTTTATTTTTTCTATGATTGCCGCAAGTTCTTCTTCCTCCGAGGTTTGAAGCCCCTGTGCTTCAATAATTAAATTTATATCGTCCACGGTTAAATCTGAAATATTTGTTGTGCTGAGTCCGAGAGCTTCCATTTCTTCTGCACTTAAAACACCATCGCCGTTTTCGTCAATTGCATCAAAAATTTTGTCGTAGCCGTATTCGGATATAAGCTCATCCAATTCTTCATTTTCAGATACTGCTGCCTTAAAAGTTTTTAAAGTTATATCATCTTGACTTGCAGTATCTGTAGTTTCATCCGTATCATCGGCAGTTTCATCGGTTTCATCAGTTGTTTCAGCAGTTGTTTCATCAGCATTGTCGGCTTCTGCGGTTTCTGTTTCTTCAGATATATCAACGGACACCAGTTCATCTTCGCCTAAAATTTTATCGCCGTTTTTATCGTACGAAGCCAGAGTAATTTGAGAAACACCCGCTTTCACAAGCGCATTATAATATTTTTCGCTTGTTATAGTGTATTGACCGATTTTAAATTCTTCTGTCATTTTCCTTTTCCTTGCCCTTTAAGATACCTTCATGTGAAGTTTATCGGTTTTTTCTGCATTTTCTTTACGTTTTCGTTACAATAGTTTACATTAGTTTGATTTTTATACCGGATTTGGATATCCCCCAAACTGCTGTTTACGTAACAGGATAAAAATGGTACAATGCAGCTTGTAATTATTAGAAAGGCGGTTTTTCATGAGGAAAAATTTACAAAATTATCTTGTAGAATTTATCGGAACATTTTTTCTTGTTCTGACAATTATTGCAACTGCATACTATGCGCAGGAAGCTGCTCCGCTTGCAATAGGCGCAATTTTGGCAATTATGGTATACTCGGGCGGTCATATATCAGGCGGACATTATAATCCTGCCGTATCGCTTGCCGCTTCGATGAGGGGCGCACTTCCCGCAAAAGAATTACTGCCTTACTTTGTTTCTCAGATATTAGGCGGAATTTTTGCCGTTTTAGTATTTGCCCTTACGTCGGGCGCCTCTGTCCAATCGCTTGAAGTATCTGAATTTGGCGTAAAAGAACTTTTAATTGCTGAATTTCTGTTTACATTTGCACTTTGCTATGTTGTACTTCAAACAGCAACAACAAAATCGACGCAAGGAAATTCTTATTACGGGTTTGCAATAGGTTTTACTGTATTAACAGGCGCAATTGCAGTTGGAGGAACTCTTTGTGCGGGCGCATTTAATCCGGCTGTAGCACTTTCGTTAGGTACGGCAGGTGCAATTTCATGGGCAGCTGCCGGATATACCATACTTGCAAATTTAGTTGCAGGTGCAATTGCAGCTTTAGTATTTAAACTTACTTATAGCGAAGAATAAAAAATATTTTTTAAAAAAGGGCGGCCGGTTTAAAAGCCGCCTTTTTTTGTTATAATTATTTCCATGATTTCAGAATTATTGAAAAAATTAGTCAGAAATGAAAATCTGTCAAGCGTTCAAATAAAGTATGCTCTAAATGAAATTTTAAATGGCGCGGTAAGTCCGGTACAAACCGCCGCTTTTTTGACAGCACTCAGAATGAAAGGCGAAACTATTGATGAAATAACCGCCGCAGTCGAACTGTTGCGTGAAAAGGGGATAAAAGTTCCGCTTGAAACTAAAAATGCCATAGATATAGTAGGCACCGGCGGAGATGGCGCAAACAGTTTCAATATTTCAACCGCCGCAGCGTTTGTAATATCAGCCGGAGGAGTAAAAGTAGCAAAACACGGAAATCGTTCATTTTCCTCAAAATCAGGCGCAGCAGATGTTTTAGAAGCGCTTGGTGCAAATATAATGACCGATGCTTCTCAAAATAAAGAAATTTTTGAAAAAACAGGAATTTGTTTTATGTTTGCGCCTAATTATTCGCCTCTTTTAAAAAATGCGGCAAATGTCAGAAAAGAACTTAAAATAAGAACTGTTTTTAATCTGCTGGGGCCGTTGATTAACCCTTCCAACGTTTCAATGCAATTAATCGGCGTTTATGATAAAAATCTGGTTAAGCCTATTGCGCAGGTTATGTCAAACTTGAAAATAAATAACGGATTTACGGTTTTTGGCGAGTGCGGGCTTGACGAAGCTTCTGTTATTTCAAAAACATACTGGGCAAGAATAAAAAATAATAAAATAACAACTGGTGAATTTATACCTGAAGATTTTGGCATAAAAAGAGCTAAAATTGAAGATATCAAGGGCGATAGTCCAACGCAAAATGCAAAAATTATGCTTGATATTTTCCAAAATAAAATAAAGGGCGCAAAAAAAGACGTCGTTGCGCTTAATGCGGCGCTTGCTTTTCTTATATCGGAAAAAGCAAACAGTATAGCTGAAGGTATAAAGTATGCATACAATTTAATTGACAGCGGCGCAGTGTACGAAAAATTGGATTTGTTTATAAGGGCTTCAAATGAATATATTAAATGAGATTGTCGGTAAAACAAAATTAAGAACGGAAAAACTTGATATAAATGCGCTAAAACGCGCCGCAAAACCAAAAGAAGGCTTTTTATTTAAAACTGCACTTGAAAAAACAAATATTTCAATCATAGCCGAAATTAAAAAAGCCTCACCGTCAAAGGGCTTAATTTGCGCGGATTTCAACTTAGAAAAAATTGCACATGAATACAAAGCGGCAAATGTAGACTGCATATCGGTTTTAACAGAGCCTTTTTTCTTTTTGGGGGATAATTCTTATATTGAAAAAGTTAAAAAAATAACACAAAAACCCGTTTTAAGGAAAGATTTTATAATAAGCGAAGCTCAAATATATGAATCAAGCCTTCTTGACGCCGATTGCATTCTTCTTATCTGCGCAATACTGGATGAAAAAAAACTCTCCCGATATCTTGAAATTGCGCGCGGGCTTGGTCTGTCAGCACTTGTAGAAGTACATGATGAAAATGAAATGCGCCTTGCAATTAATTCGGGTGCCTGCATAATCGGCGTGAATAACCGCAATTTAAAAACTTTTAACGTTGATTTTGAAAACAGTTTAAGGCTCAAAAAAATGGCGCCGGGGGATATAATTTTTGTTTCGGAAAGCGGAATTAAAACAAGGGGCGATGTACAAACTCTTGAAAAAGCAGGGTTTAGCGCCTGTTTAATCGGCGAAACTTTTATGCGGTCAGAAAATAAAGCGGAAAAAATAAAAGAATTGAGGGGGTTTTAATTTGAAAATTAAAATCTGCGGCATAAAAACAGAAGAAGAAGCAAAAATTATGAATTTAACCATGCCGGATTTTATCGGCTTTGTTTTTGCCGAAAGCAAGCGCCAAATAGATTATAAGCGGGCTGAAAAATTAAAAAATATTCTAAATCCGGATATTAAAAGAACGGGGGTTTTTGTTTCATCCGGCGAAAAAGAAATTCTAAACCTTTGGGACAAAGGGATTATTCAAATTGCGCAATTGCACGGGTATTATTCCGAAGATACGATTAAATCACTTAAATCTGAAGGATTATCGGTAATAAAGGTTGTTCGCGTAAAAGAAAAAAAATATGAGATTGAAACAAATGCGGATTATTTGCTTTTTGATTGCTATTCAAATTCAGGCATGGGCGGTGTTAATAAAACTTTTGATTGGAATATTCAAATTAAAGCAAATGTACCGTTTTTTGCGGCAGGCGGCTTGAATGCCTCAAATATTAAAGAAATGTCTGAAAAATTAAAACCCTATGCCGTAGATATTTCATCAGGCGCGGAAGAAAACGGGATTAAGACGTTAAAAAAAGTTTCTGATATAATGAAAGTTTTAAGAGGTATTACTGTATGAATAACGGAAAATACGGGGAATTTGGGGGGCAATACATTCCAGAAACCCTGATGAATGAGATAATCAATCTTGAAAAATCATACGATTTTTATAAGAATGATGAAAAATTTATTACCGAACTGGATAATTTACTGAAAACTTATGCGGGGCGCCCTTCTTTATTATATTTTGCAAAAAATATGACAAAAGATTTAGGCGGCGCAAAAATATATTTAAAACGCGAAGATTTAAATCATACGGGTTCGCATAAAATAAATAATGTTTTGGGGCAGGCATTGCTTGCTAAATATATGGGCAAAACAAGAATTATAGCCGAAACGGGCGCAGGTCAGCACGGTGTTGCTACTGCTACTGCGGCTGCGCTTTTAAATCTGGAATGCGAAATTTATATGGGGCAGGAGGATATAAAAAGACAGCTTTTAAATGTGTACAGAATGGAGCTTTTAGGCGCAAAAGTAAATTCAGTAAAAACAGGTACCGGTACATTAAAAGATGCGGTATCTGAAGCTATGCGCGAATGGACAAGAAGGGTGGATGATACTCTTTATGTTCTGGGTTCTGTTATGGGGCCCCATCCGTACCCTATGATTGTAAGAGATTTTCAAAGTGTTATAAGCAAGGAAGCGCGCGAAGAAATATTAAAAATTGAAGGCAAGCTTCCATCTGCCGTTATTGCATGCGTCGGCGGGGGTTCAAACGCTATGGGAATGTTTTACAATTTCATTCAAGATAAAAATGTTCGCTTAATCGGTGCGGAAGCTGCTGGAAAGGGCATTGACACCAAATTACATGCAGCAAGTATTGCAAAAGGCAGTATCGGGATTTTTCACGGGATGAAGTCATACTTCTGTCAGGATGAATTTGGTCAAATTGCGCCCGTTTATTCAATTTCGGCGGGGTTAGATTACCCCGGAATTGGCCCTGAGCATGCTAATTTGTATAAAACAGGGCGCGCAAGCTACATTCCGGTTAAGGACGATGAGGCTGTTTTTGCTTTTGAATATTTAGCAAAAACAGAAGGAATAATCTGTGCAATTGAAAGCGCACATGCTGTTTACCATGCAATGAAAATTGCGCCCGCAATGGAAAAAGATGAAATCATAATTGTTTGTCTTTCGGGGCGGGGCGATAAGGATGTTGCTTCTATTGCAAGATATAAAGGACGGGAAATTTATGAGTAATCTTTATTTTGATAAAAACGTTTTTAAGGGTAAAAAGGCATTTATTCCGTTTATTACTGCGGGATATCCTACTTTAAATGACACCGTAAGTTTTATCTTGCAAATGGAAAAGGCGGGCGCCGATATGATTGAAATAGGCATTCCCTTTTCAGACCCTATAGCGGAGGGTGCCGTTATTCAGCATGCAAGCACGGCTGCACTTAAAAACGGCGCAAGTCTTGATAAAATTTTTGAAACGACGGCCAAAATAAGAAAACAAACGGATATTCCTCTGGTTTTTATGAGCTATGTAAACCCGCTTTTTAAAACGGGTTATGAAAATTTCTTTAGAAAATGCGATGAATTAAATGTAAGGGGGGTAATACTTCCCGATGTGCCGTTTGAAGAAAAAGCAGATATTGAAAAATACGCACGTCCTTATGACGTTGATTTAATTTCAATGATTGCCCCGACTTCAAATGACAGAATAAAAATGATTGCACAAGCTTCCCGCGGGTTTATTTATGTTGTTTCATCGCTTGGCGTAACAGGCACAAGAGATGAAATTAAAACAGATTTAGGCGCAATAACAGATATTATTAAAGAAACCACTCCGGTAAAAACCGCTATCGGTTTTGGCATAAATACTCCAAAACAGGCGGAAGAAATGTCAAAATTTTCAGACGGAGTTATTGTAGGTTCCGCCATAATAAAAATAATTGATAAATACGGCTCGAATGCGCAGGAAGCGATTTTTAACTATGTCCGCGAAATGAAAAACGCCTGTTTAAATTAAAATAAGGAGCTAATCATAATTTAAGCGCGCAGGTTCCATTTAATATACAAATTGTTTTTTTTATGCTAATCTTTGACTATGGAAGAACTTAAAATTGCAATCCCTAACAAGGGCAGATTATCTGAAAAAATATACGAGCTTTTAAATGCGGCAGGGCTTAATTTTGAAACAAAATCAGAAAGGTGTCTGCACATAAAAACACAGGATAAGAAATGTTCCCTTATTTTTGTGCGCACTCAAGATATACCGAAATTTTTAGATGCAAAAGTTGCAGATATCGGTTTTACGGGGCTTGATATAGTTCAAGAAGAAGAAATTGAGCTTGATATTATAAAACGTTTTGATTTTGGATATTGCGATATGGTTGTTGCCGTAAAAGAGCAGGATAATTATCAAAAAACAGAAGATTTACCCGATGTAATTAATGTCGCAACTTCTTTTCCGAATATTGCAAAAAAATATTTTAAAGAAAAGGGCAAGATCGCAAAAATAATTGAAGTAAACGGCGCTGTCGAAATTACACCGGGGCTTGGGCTTTCTGATGTAATAGTTGATATAACAAGTTCGGGCGCCACATTAAAACAAAACCGGCTTAAAATAATAGATAAAATAATGGATTCTTCCTGTGTTATTGTACAGCGCCCTAATCTTTCCGGCAAAATAAAGGAGCAAATTAATGCACTTTTGGTTGCACTAAATGCGGTTATAGATGCGAGAGATAAAAAATATTTAATGGTTCATATTCCAAAAGATAAAATTGATGAAGTAAAAACTTTTTTGCCGGGACTTTCTTCGCCCACGGTTACAACCCTCTGGGGCGACAGTGAAAATGTGGTTATTCATGTTGTTGTTGATAAAGACAAAATTTATGACAGCATAAATCATCTTAAAGCCCTCGGCGGGCAGGGAATTTTGATTTTGACCGTTGATCAGATGGTGAGGTAAAAAATGGAAACTAAAAATATAAACGAACTCCTTGAAACAATAAAAATATTAAGGGGCAAAAACGGCTGCGATTGGGACAGAGCGCAAACTCATAAATCAATCCGCCAGAATATGCTTGAAGAAGCCTATGAAGCAGTTGATGCAATAGATGAAGGCAATATTCCGCATTTAAAAGAAGAATTGGGCGATGTACTTTTACAGGTTGTTTTGCATTCTCAAATTGCAGCCGATAACGGAGAATTTACGTTTGAAGATGTGGCGGCTGATATTAATTCAAAACTTATTCACAGACATCCGCATGTTTTTGGGGATGTCAACGTTAAAAGCGTAGCGCAAATTCTTGACAATTGGGACAAATTAAAACATGAAGAAAAACCGGAAAGAAAATCATATTTAGACGGCGTATCAAAGGCGCAAAGCGCGCTTATGAGCGCGCAAAAGCTTTCTAAAAAAGCAGTTAAGGCGGGTTTTGAATGGGAGAAAAAGGAAGATATTCTTGAGTGTGTAAAAAGTGAAATAAATGAATTTTTAAATGCCAAAACAGATACCGAAAAAGAAATGGAATTCGGTGATATACTTTTTGCACTTGTAAATTTGGGGCGCTATAGCGGGCTTGATGCAGAACAATGTTTAATCAGCGCAAATAGAAAATTTGAAGCGCGCTTTAGAAAAATGGAAGAAATAGCAGAAAACGAAGGGATAATCCTTGAAGAATTAAATACAAAGCAATGGGATGACCTCTGGCAGCGCGCAAAAAAATCTCTTGCAGGTTATTAAATTTTATAAGGGTAATCATTTTTAATTTCCCAACTATCCGTATAAATAAGCCATGAACAAAAAAGAGGAGAGGATTTGGCACAATAATTTAAAATTTGAGAGCGGCTTGAAACTTTAGAAGGATTAGAACCGTATGTGCATAATTTTTGATTTTCAATACAATATGTCGAACGATATCTTTCAGGACAAATCAGGAAATCAAATCTGTCGCGCCCAGTTTCATTTGGTGAATCCAATCCGTTAATATCCGCAATAAAATCAACACAATTTGCAAAAGTAATGTAAATTAATGTGCCGTTATCAAGATAACAGACCGCATATCTTGAATCGCCCATATTATCCAAATCGGCTTCATCAATTTTTGTATATCTTAAATATGGCGCAAGATATTTTTCAAAATATTCAAGTGCAGCTTCTCTGTTTACGCTGCCCAATAATACGCCATCATCATCTCTTGTACCCGAAGTTTCCTGCCATTGTTCGGAAGGACCGTTATCAAGTTCCGAAAGAATAATTGCCTGTGTCATTTCACTATAAAATTTTTTTAGTTTTGATGATACTTCGGTTTTTTTATAGTGATTTAATACAGAAGGTATCGTCATCGCAGCAACAACACCAACAATGGTAAGGGTGATAAGGGCTTCTGCCAGTGTAAAACCTTTTTTCAACATATTAATAATTATAAACCCTTGAGGAGCGTATGTCAATATATAATACTACTTTATATAATATTTTATATTGTTTATTGATTAATAAAATACTCTTATTATTAATAACATGGATGAAAAAGAATTATTTAACAGAATTGCGCTTAATGTAAGAGTTGAAAGAACAATAAAAAGGCTGACTCAAGCGCAGCTTGCAGAGCTGATTAACGTTCATGAAAAATATATAGGAAAAATTGAAACAGGAAAACAAAATATAACAATAAAAACTTTAAATAAACTCGCAAGTGCATTAAATATAGATATTTGCAGACTGCTTGAAGAAAAAAGCTAGCTTTTTTTGTTTTTATGTGCAATAAAAAGCGCAGCAAACATAAAAAAGCAGCCGATTAATTCTTTAACCGTTAAAATTTCATGCAGGAAAATGTATCCTGCAAGAATAGCAAAAACAGATTCTAAAGACATAATAAGAGAAGCAATATAAGGGCGTACGTATTTTTGCGCGCTGATTTGAAGCGTAAAGGCAACGGCGCAGGAAAGAACGCCTGAAATAAATATTTCTAAAGCGCACTCGCTAAAAGCGCCGTATTCCGTATTTTCAAAAATAATTCCAAGCAATAAAGAAAAAAGCCCCGCCAGAAAAAATTGTATGCAAGAAAGCCTTATGGCATCAGTTTTTTTAGCATACTTTCCAATCCACATAATATGGAATGCATAAAATATTGCCGAAGAAAGGACTATTAAATCACCCCGATTAATCGAAAAACCGGTATCAAACGAAAGTAAATACAGCCCAAAAAGCGCCATTAAAACGCCAAACCAAACGTATTTATCTATTTTTTGCCCTAAAAAAAGCGAAAATACAGGCACCATTACAATATAAAGCGAAGAAATAAACCCCGCATGTCCTGCTGTTGTTGCAGTTATGCCCGTTTGCTGCAAAGTTGTAGCCATAAAAAGAAAAAGCCCCGCAACAACACCGCCTTCAATAAGCGGGCGCAATTTATAATTTTTTGATTTTACAAAAATTGCTATTATAAAAAGTGCAATAGAACCTAAAAGACATCTCACCCCGTTAAATGTAAAAGGCCCCATAACACTCATTGCCGATTTTTGCGCAACAAATGTGCTGCCCCAAATAAGCGCCGTTATAAAAAGATAAAAGTTTGCTCTTATTCTGATTAAAGAATTCATTTATTGTATTCCAGAAAAATTTCTTTTAAAAAGTCATATCCTTTTAAGTAACTTTTTATATCGATTTTTTCCATGGGCGAGTGCATATTATAAATATCCGCTATTCCGACAAGTACGGGCTTAAACAAATTATTCGACTTATTTTTTCTGTTTGCATATATATGCGTTTCTGCACCCGCATGGAACGATTGGACTTTGATATCAACATTTGTATTTTTTGCGGCTCTTTTTGCAATTTCAATCATCCTGCCGCCTTTTGCTTCTTTAAATACGGGCAGGTGTATTTCTTTTTCCATATTTGCATGAGCTGAATTTTTATATTTTTCATTAAAGTTATCAATTATTTTTTGAATTTTTTCCGTAAGTTCATTTTCTTTATCAGTATCCGAACTCCTTAGGGAATAATGAGCATAAGCTTTTGTATTTATCAAATTAGACATTGATTTAAAACAAACATACTGCGCGGCATCAGCGGGGGCTATGTTATTTTCAACAGCCTGATATATTGAATTATCAACTCCGCCTGCGACGATTGAACCTAAATTAATTGAGGTTATAACCCCTAATTCGTTTTTGCAATACACCCCCTGCGGAATTTCATTAACAAGTTCGGCAATTAATTTTGCGGCATTCAATTTGGTTTTATCTGCAATATCAAGCCCCGAGTGTCCGCCGAAAGGAGTTATTACGGAAATATTTAATTTTGAATATCCGGCGCCCGATATTTCAAAATTACCCAGTTTATCGGAATCAAGCACAAGAACATCGCTTGAATTAATTTGGTCAAATTGAACATTTTCAATGCCGGTCATATTATTTTCTTCATCTCTTGTAAGAGTAATTTCAAGACCGCCATGGCTTATACCATTCATTTTTGCTATATCAAGCGCCAATTTAACGGCAGCAGCAACACCTGATTTGTCATCTGCACCCAATGTTCTTTTTTTATCGGTTTCCAGAAAATCCCCGTTTTTTATAATATTAACAGGCGAATTGTCGCCCACAACATCCATATGAGATGAAAGCATAAAAGAAGGTTTTGTTTTATCAACCGCGTCCACTTTTGCATAAACGTTCCCGTAATCATCTTTTTTTGCAAAAATTCCCGCATTTGTTAAAATTTCTATAACTTTATCTGCAACTTTATCCTCATGCAAAGAGGGCGATGGAATTTTAACAAGAGTTTCAAAAATTTGAATTAAATCCACGGTAAATTTCCTCCTTTTTCTTTAAAAATAGAAGCGCTGAAAGGCAAAAGAGTATAAAATTTTTCTTTGTATCGAGCGCCCTTTAAATTAATGTAATTCTTTTTTGTATCTGCAATAAGATGCCAGCATTTTTTATTTTTGTTTTCGGGCAAATAAAGCTTTATCGGATTTGAATCGGTTGAAACAGCAATATAAAAATTCCCTTTAATATCATTTACTTTAAAACAAATTATAT
>JAJQDG010000218.1 GCA_021202305.1 Candidatus Gastranaerophilales bacterium | reverse complement strand
AATATCTGAAATAACAAAGCTTTTAAAAAGTTCTTTTTTATAGTTTTTTAATGTTCGTTTTGAAAAATCTTTTTTCTTTATAGCAAAATTGCATGCCTGTCCCGCTAAAATTCCGCTTTTTATGGCAAGATTTGTTCCCTCAAAATGAATAGCGTCAACTAAATTTGCGCAATCTCCAACAAGGATAACACCGTTATCATAAAATTTTATATCCTCGTTTATTCCTCCTTCAGGAATTGCATGCGCTGAATATTCAATGACTTCGCCTCCTTCAATTAAGGACGATACAAATTCATTTTTTTTCAATTTTTCTAAATATTCATAAGGTTTAACTTTATCTTCAATTAAAGACTTCATTGAAATTCCTATTCCAAGAGTTATACTATTTTTAAAAGTATATAAAAACCCCATTCCAAAAGGAGGATTTGAACATTTTTTATCTTCGGATTTTAAATCAAGTCCGCCGAAAAATTGGTAAAGCGCGCCTTCTTTTTCTTTAAGATTGAAACGTTTTTCTATATTTTCAAGCCTTATTACTTCTTTTATGCCTAAAACAGCATTTTTAGGAGCGGTTTTTTTTCTCAAACCGGCTTTAATTGCAAGAAGCGAATTAAATCCTTCCGCCAAAATGACTAACGGTGCTTTTATTTCTTCCGCTTCGGTTTTAACGCCTGTTATATATCCGTTTTCTTTGATTAATTCAAGGGCAAGGGTGTCTGTTGCAAAATAAACGCCGAGTTTTTTTGCATATTCGCCAAGAAAACTGTCAAGGGCATATCTTGTAATGCAGAATGCATTTTTATTTTTCCTGTTTTTATAAGATACGGAGATAGAATTTTCTTCATTTAAAAGTATATAATTATAGTTTGTTAAAACCCTTTCATAAGGAAGGTTTTGCCACAGGTCAGGAATAAGTTCTTTTATGGAATTTAAATAACATGCTCCGCCGAACATATTTTTAACTCCAAAATCAGAGCTTTTTTCTATTACAAGAACTTTGTTTCCCTCTTTTGCAATCGTAATTGCTGCTGCAAGCCCCGAGGGGCCTGCGCCGACAACAATTACGTCAATTTTTTTATTTTTTTCCATATTGAAATTATACAATATTGCTTTAGTTTAGGGCAAATGTTTCCATTCTGCCTGATAAATAATACCGCCTAAAAAACCGAGTATCAAAGAGCCTAAAAACGCAGGAATAAAGCCGTTTATACTTACTCCCGGTACAAAATATCCCGCAAGCATAAACAAACCTGAATTTAAAATAAGCCCGAAAAGTCCGAGTGTTAAAAAATTAATCGGTAAGGTTATCAGAGATAAAAAAGGTTTAATAAAAAGATTTATTAATCCCATAATAAATGCAAGCAAAAGCGCTGATTGAAAATTTTCAACCGAAACATCGGGAACTATCCATGCAACAAGCATAACCGCAAGCGCAAATAACGCCCATTTTAAAATCATTGCCATAAAAAGCCTCCTTTTTTTCGATTTTAAATCTGCATAAGGAAATTTTAATTGACCGGATGGAATTATCTTTGATTATTATAATTGCGTATATAACCCGAACAACGGCATATAAAGTGCAAGTGCAAGCACAAGTACAATGCCGCCTATAACTATCAACATGAAAGGTTCAACCAGTTTTGTAAACGTATCAATAATATCGTCAAGTTTTTTGTCTATGTATGTTACACAGTGCGCAAGCATATCGCCCAAACGTCCTGATTGTTCGCCTGTTGCAACCATAAAAAGAATCATGTTTGGTATCTGCCCCGTCATTCTTAAAGCTTCGGACAGCCCGGTACCTTGCTGCACCGTTGTTGCCGCCTGTGAAATGCCGTCTTTTAAAACGGAGTTTTCTATTGTTAAGTTTGCAAGATATAATGAATTAACAATAGGAATACCTGCATCATACGATACTTGCAGCACTGCAAGAAAGTTTGCATAGTTTGCATAACGCATAAGGCTGTTCAACAACGGAATTTTAAGAACAATTCTGTCAATTATTCTTCTTGTAACCTCATTTTTAAATATCACAATTGTAAGATATATTATTACGACGGTTGCAATAATTAAAATCCACCAGTAATCGCAAATGAAATGCCCTGCATCAATACACATCTGCGTAATTTTCGGTAATTTACCGCCCAGAGAATCAAACATTGATTCAAATGCCGGAAATACAAATGCCAGCATGACAACAACAACTAAAACTGCAAGAACTACGACAAAAACAGGATATACAAGTGCGCCAATAACACGGCTTTTTATACTTGCCTGTTTTTTAAACAGGGTAAGCATACGATCCAGAGTAACATCCAATTCACCGGAATCTTCCCCTGCGCGCGTAAGCCCTGCATAAACCCTTCCGAATATTTTCTGATTTTTTTCCATTGTATCTGCAAGGGTTGCGCCCGCTATAATTTGAGTTTTTATAACGTTGCAGGCTATCTGCACTTTTTTTCTTTCGGCATTTTCTTCCATAAATGCAAGCGTTGCAATAATCGGAATACCTGTTGCAGTTAATATTTGAAGGGTTTGAGTAAAGTTAATTTTATCGTTTAAGGATAATTCAGGCAGCCCCTTTTTGGGTATGGTTATTTTTTTCTTTTCTTTTAATGCCGATTCTTGATCCTGTGTAATTTTAATGGGCGTAAGTCCCATTTTACGCACGGCAGACTGCGCCTCTGATGCATTTTTTGCCTCAATCTGCCCTCTTATTATAATGTTCTTTTTTGAAGCTCTGTAGTTATATTTTGCCATTATTCACCTACAAGCCCGAGTACGCGGACAAATTCATCAATCGTTGTGTTACCTTCCATAATGTGTTTGATACAGCATTCATGCAGTGTACGCATGCCTTCTTTAACGGCGCATTCTTCAATTTCAATATCATGCGCACCTGATGCTATGACTTTTTTAATATTTTTCGTCATTACAAGAACTTCAAGAAGTGCAAGCCTTCCTTTATATCCGGCTCCTCCGCATTCGGGGCAGCCTTTTGCTTTATAAAAAGTTGTTTCCATAAATTCTTTTTGCCTCTGGGGAGAGAGTGTAATTTTTTTAACTTCTTCCTCTGTCGGAAAATAAGCTTCTTTGCATTTCGGGCATAATTTTTTAACAAGCCTTTGTGCAAGAACGCCATTTAAGGTTGATGATATTAAATAATCTTTTGCCCCCATCTCGGCAAGCCTTGTAACAGTAGCAGCGGCAGAGTTTGTGTGAATTGTGGATAAAACGCTGTGTCCGGTTAATGCTGCCGATATGGCAGTTTCAAGCGTTTCGTAGTCGCGAATTTCACCGACCAGAATAATATCAGGGTCTTGCCTTAATATTGCTCTCATACAGCTTGCGAAAGTGATGCCTGCTTTTGCATTAACCGGTGATTGGTTAACACCGTCAAGTCTTATTTCAACAGGGTCTTCAATTGTTGTAATATTTATGTCCGGCGTGTTTACCGTTTTTAACAATGAATAGAGGGTTGTTGTTTTACCTGAACCTGTCGGGCCTGATGTTAAAATAATTCCGTTCGGGGCGGAAAGTAAAAATTTAAGTTTTTCAACATCATCCGGAAAAGCGCCCGCAATTTCAATTTTATCGGTATGAGAATCTTCCGCGCGCATATTTGGCGCCAAAATCCTTATAACAAGTTTTTCTCTGCCGCTAACCGGTAAAGTGTTTATACGAAAATCATAAGCTTGTTTGTTATATTTAATTGTAAAATTGCCGTCCTGCGGACGTCTGTGTTCGGCGATATTCATTTTTGCAAGTACTTTAAACCTTGAAACAAGCTGAGATTCAAGACTTGACGGAATTTTAACTATTTCTTTTAATGTACCGTCAATACGATATCTTACCATGTATCCGTCAAGCCTCGGTTCAATGTGAATATCGGAAGCCCTTGTATCAATCGCTTGCGTTACAATAGTATTAGCGTATTTTGCAGTATCCGAACTTATATCTTCAATATCTGATTCCACCTTTTGCCACAGGCTCTGTTCATTTGCTGCGCCTGAGTCGGTGGCGCTCAGTTTTGCGGTCATTTTTTCAAGGGAACTTTTCTTTTTGGCTTCGCTGTCATTTGCATGTTTTTCATAGTATTGCTTGATATAGTTGTCATATTCAAGCGAAGTTACCATTAAAACCGAAGGTTTTAACCCTGTCATGCCGATAACCTGATTTATGGCCTCCGTATCTTTCGGATTTACCATGCCTATAGTCAGTGTTTTAGAGCTGTATGAAAGAGGAATTACTTTGTAAGTACGCACAAAATCATCCGGAAGAAAAGAAATTGAATCGGGAAGCGTTAAAAGCTGTTCTTCCGGTATAAAAGCCACGTGCATTTGCGCTGCAAGAGCTTCCTTTAATTGTTTAATTGTTATGTATCCCAATTTTACAAGCGTAGAACCTAAGGGGAAACCCGTATTTTTAGATTCGGCAAGTGCTTCTTGCACCTGTTCTTCCGTCAGGAGATTTTCTTCCACTAAAATTTCGCCCAATCTTTTCGTTTCGGGCGATTTTACTTTGGCTATACCGCTTATTTCGTTATTTTCTTGAGTCTGTGCTTCACCGGAAAACAATTTATCGGATACAAATGCTGTAACTGTACCAAAATCCGTAGGCGGCACTGTAATAAAATCAACTTTAGGCACGTTTAAAACGTTTTTTGCATGTGCCGTTACTACTTCCTTATCGCTGTCCTGAGAAACAACAAAATAAGCGCAATCGCCATTCGCAATAAAGGGAACGAAAAGCAATTCCGACATTTTTGCCCTGTCAAAACGCTTGACAAATTCCAAATCTATTTTATTTAAGAGTTTTGATATGTATTCGCTACCCATTTTACTCCCATGCTACAGATTTTGAGTTGCTTTTAGGTTCTCAATCTGTTCCTTTGAATAAACGATGTGAGGAGTAATCAGAATAACGAGTTCTTCTTTAGAAAGCGAATTTTGAGAACGTCTGAAAAATGCGCCTACTAATGGCAAATCGCCTAAAATAGGCATTTTAACTGTTGTTTGCGCTTCATCTTCATGAATTAATCCGGCAAGTACAAGTGTTTCGCCGTCTTTAACGCGAACATTTTCAAGTTCCAGATTTCTTCTTGATAAAAGCGTATATTCATCACGCTGCTCGGCTATTATTGAATAATCAGGTTTTAAGTTCATAATTACGTAACCTTCAGGTGAAATAAAGGGCGTTATTTCAACTTTTATACCCTGATCGGAACCGATTTCATACGTAGTCTGCGCAACAGCCGTTGTTGAATTTGTATCATATTCTTGTTTAACAGTTTTTACATAGTCGGAAGTTAAATCAATTGTGGAAGTTTTTCCGTTTGTAACCATTACTTTCGGGCTTGCAAGAACCCTGCCTTTGCCGTTTGATATCAAATAGTTGAGCGACATAACAAGAGGCCCCCAGCCGTGATTTTTGTTTATTGTGTATTCAATTTCCCCTTCATCATCCAGAACATCATAGGAATTGCCCTTTAAAAATGAAGGTCCCCAGGTATCTGTGTACAAACCGTTGCTGTCAAATATAAATGTGCCGAACGGTGTCCATGCTTTCCATTCAGTATTAAATTGCTTTGAACCGGATTCTGTCAGCTGTATCATGGCAATTTCAATATATGCCATCGGCTGCTTTTTATCGTGCAGTTTTATAAAGCCTTCAACCATTTTTACCTGTTCTCTTGAACCGCCGTACGCGGCAACAGTGCCTAACTGAGGGAAAAATGCAATTGTAAGAGGGTTTGAAACGTAATTTGTAAGATCTTCCGAATCCGAATCATTATCAATTGAACCTCCGGATTCACCCGCAACGCAGGCAATATATCCGCCGCCAAGTTCAATTTCATCATCTTCACCGCCCGAGCTTCTTGATTCTGCCTCAATCGTAGTTGTATTAGAGCTGCCTTCCGATCTGTCAGAAAGAAGCAAATCGCAAATGGTACCGGCCATTTCAGCAGGAGTGATATGGTTGACCGGAAAAACGTTCATCATTGGTTTTGTATCAAGTTTATCCAAAAGCCTGTATACCAGTTTTTCATCCTCTTCGGTGCCAAAAATCATAAGTTCGTTTTTTGTTGCATTAACCGCAACTATAGGAACTGAAGAAACACCTTGATATTTGCCGTTAAACATACTCTTGTTTAAAAAATCCGCAACAAGCTGCGCATTGACATAATGAACAGGTACTGTGGTAAAATTCTGCCTTGCAAAACTTAAATCTTTAGCGGCGCTTTTTGAGGCAATTATCATATTGTTGTCCTGACGAACGTATGTAAGTTCGCAAGCATCCAAAACAAATTCAAGCGCCGTATTTATTGAAACATCTTTTAAATCAAGCGTTATTTCACCCTGAGCCGAATTATGGAAAATAATGTTCATATTTGCTTTATCGGCAAACATTCTAAGAACCTGTTTGACGTCTGCATCGCGGAGCGATATTGATATTTTTACCGAATCATCAGCAACCTGAACATTGCCCGTAAGTTTTGTTGTTGAAGGAACACTTGCTGCCTCGGGGCTTGATGCATCAATAATGTATGTATCATCTGTTGAGTTATTGTAATGTGAAGATGAGTTGTCATAAACAGAAATTCCGTTTGCATCAAGTGCTAAAAGGTTTGAATTTTTATCCAATCCCGCCCATGCACATTGCGCAACGGAAATTGCAAGTATAACCGTTAATGCGGTGTGTATCAAGCTCTTTTTTCCATTTGTTAACATAATATTAAACTCCTGATTTTATTTGGTATTTATTTCTATATCACTCGAAATATATTGTCTTTGACCGTTTTGTATTTTCATTTTGTTGGATTCCGGTATCAAATCTTCCTGTCTGAAAGCTTCGCCCACGTATGCCCTATATGTGTTTGTTCCGTTTGCTATTATAACGTAATCTCTGGTGATTTGTTTTACGGTATAATCATCGATTCTGTCATTAGTTTGAACAAAATAATCAACGTCGTTATATTTTACAACAGCCGACGGCTTGATTGAATCGTACATAATGCCCGATACTAAAATATCAAGCAATTTTCTTGCCGCTGTAGTTGCCGGAAGATCGGGGTTTATATCAGGCGGCGCCGATAAATCCGAAGTTATTTTGGCTATACTGCTGTCAACGCCTTCTTCAACAGTAACGGAAGGCACAAACGGATTTTGCCTGCCTTGAAAATTGACTGCTATTATAATCTTTTTCTTTTCTGTTCTGGGTTCTTCTATATCTTTTTGAGATAAGGTGTCAGGTTTTGGAGCCGCTTTTTCGACTTTTTTTGGCGCTTCCGTTATATCTGTATCAGGACTGTCGGGTATTTGTATATCCAAATCTCTATTTTGAGTTTTTGAAAAAGGCTCGGGTGCAAGCGATACTTCTTTATCTGTTGAAGGTGCAAACATTGTGGTTAAAATATAAAAAACAACCGCTAAAATGCCGACAAGCAAAACCGCTGCAATCAGCGCCACAGGTTTTTTACGCTTTGGTGCGGGTATAGTTTCCTGTTTAATATCTTCCCGATTAACATCTTTATTCGGGTTAACAGCGGCGTTTTCTGTTGTTTGGGCATTTTCACCGTCATATTGTTCAAATAAAGATTCATTTTCTTCTTGCGGGGCAGGTTCATCCTGTAACGGTTTATTTTCAGGTGAACTTTCCGTTGTTTTATTTTTATCTTCCGAAAAACCAAAAATTTCATCCGCCTGTTTTGAATAATCGGTTTTTTTATCTTCATTTAAAATGCTTAAAAGTTCATCATCAACAATGCCCGTGAAATCACCCTTTATTCCGGCATCATCTTTTTCCGGAGGTAAATCTGACGTAAAATCAAAACTGTCTGTATAGTTTTCGGCTGCTGTCAATAAATCATCATCTGAAACTGAAATCTCATCAGAATACAGGGGCGGCGGGCTTTTAGGCGTTGATATATCATCTGAAACAGAAATTCCGTTAGAAAAAGAATTATCAACAGGTATTGTTTCTTCTTTTGCTTCCAATTTTTCATTTGTGATATTGATAATTTCTGCTTCTTTTTGAATATCAGGCTCTAATTCTTCCGGTTTTACAGATTCAACCGGAGCCGCATTTTGATTTTCTTCTTTTTTATTCCAATTTTCTACATCATCAAGGTCAAGAACGTTTTCATCATCGTCATCATTCATATTCACGGCTTCAGCCGCTTTTTTGCTGCTGTCTGCAAAATCAGTAAGTGCGTCAAGGTCTATAACATCCGTGTCATCATCATTTGAATAATCTAATGACGACGCTTGCTCTTTTTGTTTTTCGGGAGTAATTTTTTCATGCTCTTTATTTCCGGTGTCATCCTTCAAAAGATTTGACATGTCAATATCGTTATCCGTATTTAATAAATCTTCCCAGGAAATACTGTCAGAGCCTTCCTCTAACGAAAAATCCATATTATTTTTTTCAGTATTATTATCTTCTAAACTCATTTTTAGCGTCAGTTACCCACAATTAAACAGTTATATACTACATTATCCGATAATTTTTTCATTTTTCACCCCGGTTATAAAAAATCGACTATTTATACTATTTTGATTTATCCGTACTCGCCGTTGTAGGTCATCTCTAAACCGGACACAAAAATTGTGTCGCCTTCAATAAGTCCTTCTTCTTTCAATCGTGCAAATACTCCCATGGAATCAAGTATATTGGCAAGGTGCCTGATTTGACGCAAATTCCTTACATCAACCACACCGGCAAGCCTTCTTATTTTACCACCATTTACGGAATATGTGTTTTTGTTAAGTTTAATAACTTCAAATTCGCTGTCGTCATTATCGTCAAAACCTTTGTCTTCGGTGATTTTAGAGTTAAATTCAGGTGAGGGTATTTCGCCGTGTTTTTTGTAAATAAAATTCATTAATTCTTTAATTCCAAAACCCGTAACAGCAGATACCGCAAAAACATTTTCATTTAAACCTGAAAAAACCCTGTAAAGTTCCTCAGTTTTTTCTTTTGAAATAATATCCGCCTTATTTAACATAATTACCTGAAAACGCTCTGATAGTTCTTTTGAATATTTTTCAAGCTCCAAATTAATTTTTTTATAATTTGAAACCGGATCATTTTCTGTCATGTCAATGACGTGAATGAAAAATTTGCATCTTTCCACATGGCGCAAAAATTCAAACCCTAAACCCGTTCCTTCGTGCGCACCTTCTATAAGCCCCGGAATATCGGCAACAACGAAATTTTCCCCGTTAGGATTTTTGACAACACCCAAATGCGGCACCAAAGTTGTAAACGGATAATCTGCAATTTTTGGTTTTGCGGAAGATATTCTTGATATAAAACTGGATTTTCCTGCATTTGGCAGCCCTAAAAGCCCGATGTCCGCTATAAGCTTTAATTCTAATTCTAATTCGCGGACAACGGAAGCTTCCCCCGGTTCACAAAACTGAGGTGCGCGTATTTTAGCGCTTGCAAATTTTGTGTTTCCCCTTCCTCCTCTGCCGCCTTTTGCTATTAAAACGGTTTTTTTATCCTCATTAATATCCGCAATAATGTTTCCTGTTTTTAAATCGCGGACAACTGTTCCAACGGGAAGTTTAATATATACATCTTTGCCGTTTTTTCCGTATTGATTTTTTATTCTTCCGTTTTCTCCGTCTTGAGCCTGAAAAACGGATTTATAAGTAAAATCTAAAAGTGTGGTCATGCTGACATCGCCTATAAAATAGACACTTCCGCCGCTTCCGCCGTCCCCTCCGTCAGGGCCTCCTTTATCAACATATTTTTCGCGCCGCCAGGCAATAATGCCCCTGCCGCCCCTTCCTGATTCGACTTTTATTTTTACTTTGTCAATAAACTGTGCCAAAATATTACCCCTTTATTGTTAAAGTGTACCATAAGAACACTTTAACAAGCAACAGGGCTTAAATTTAATTGCAGCCTGAAAATTAACATTTTTTCCGGTTTCGCATGTCGTAGTGCTTCATGTGCAGGTGTCATCGTACAGTACCGCCAATCGCCGGCGTTATGTTCCGTATCAGGGCTACCCCGCAATTTGTCAAACGGTTCGCAAAAACTACGTTTTTGACTCGCCTGCCCCACGGCAAACTTGCCGGTGGCAACTTTCCCGCGGGCGACCATACGCCGGCTCCGCGCACCGGCTTCGCATGTCATTTTTTGGATTTTCGTGTGCGCTTTCATGACGAAATTATTTTTTCATAAAAGAAATTTCGTCATTTACACTGTCAATCAATATTTTATCTCCCTCTTTGAATTCGCCTTTTAAAAGTGCTTTGCTGAGGGGGTTTTCAATTTCTCTGTTAATTGTCCTTTTTAAGGGTCTTGCGCCGTATAAAGGATTATATCCGTCAAGTGCAAGCTTATCTTTTGCATTTTCCGTTATTTCAAGCTCTATTTTTCGTTCCGATAAAAGAGAACGCAAATAATTAATTTGAATATCCGATATACGGTTCAAATCTCCGAGCGTCAAGGCTTCAAAATACACGGTTTCATCTATTCTGTTTAAAAATTCCGGTTTAAAGTGTTCTTTCAGGCGTTCTTTAACTTCTTCTTTGGTTTTTTCTTTTTCTCCGGCGCTTAAAAGCCCTTTTACAGCCCTTTCCAATATTAAATCAGAGCCAATATTTGAAGTTAATATAATGACCGTATTTTTAAAATCAACCGTTCTTCCTTTAGAATCAGTCAATCGCCCGTCATCAAAAATTTGAAGCATTATGTTAAAAACATCACAGTGCGCCTTTTCAATTTCATCAAAAAGTATAACCGAATAAGGCTTCTTTCGTACTTTTTCTGTCAACTGACCGCCCTCATCATAGCCCACATACCCCGGAGGGGCGCCTATAAGCCGTGCAACAGAGTGTTTTTCCATATATTCGGACATATCAATCCTGATAAGCGCATCTTCATCCTGAAACATAAATTCAGACAACGCTTTTGCAAGTTCTGTCTTGCCGACACCGGTAGGTCCCAGAAAAAGAAATGTTCCAATGGGGCGCTTGGGATTTTTTAAGCCGGAGCGCGCGCGGCGAATGGCATCTGAAACAATACATACAGCTTCATTTTGCCCTATTACTCTTTTATGCAGAATTTCTTCCATTTTAAGCAGTTTTTCATTTTCGGATTCAATTAACTTCGAAACGGGAACGCCTGTCCATTTTGAAACAACCTCTGCAATATCTTCATCCGTTATTTCTTCTTTTAAAAGGCGGCTTTGTTCTTTTTTATTTGTATTATTTTGTGCCTGTTCTAATTTTTTCATTAATTCAGGTAATTGTCCGTATTTTAACTTTGCGGCCTGTTCAAGGTCTGCAGTGCGCTCTGCGTTATCTATCCGGATTTTCACCCTTTCAATTTCCTGTTTAATTGTAACTTCGTCATTCAAGTGCGATTTTTCTTTTTGCCATTGTGTTTTTAAAATTTCTGCACGGGCTGAAATTTCATCAAGTTCTTTTTTTGTTCGTTCGATTTTTTCAACATCATTATCCTCTTTTAAAGATTCAAGCTCTATTTGCAACTGCAGTTTTTGCCGTTCTAATTTATCTAATTCTTCAGGCATGGAATCAATTTGAATTCTAATGGAAGATGCTGCTTCGTCCACAAGATCAATTGCTTTATCGGGAAGAAACCTGTCAGTTATATATCTGTCAGAGAGTTTTGCGGCGGCAACGAGCGCAGAATCTTTAATCCTGACGCCATGGTGTACTTCATACTTATCTTTTAAGCCTCTTAAAATTGAAATAGCAGCATCAACTGTCGGTTCATCAACTAAAACCGGCTGAAAACGTCTTTCAAGCGCGGGGTCTTTTTCAATATATTTACGATATTCATTTATTGTTGTTGCACCTACCGTACGTATTTCTCCGCGCGCAAGCATTGGTTTTAAAAGGTTTCCGGCATCCGTTGAACCTTCTGCTGCGCCGAGTCCTACAACAGTATGCAATTCGTCAATGAAAAGAATAATCTGCCCTTTTGATTTTTGAATTTCATCAATGACTTTTTTTAATCTCTCTTCAAATTCGCCTCTGAATTTTGCGCCTGCAACAAGCGCACCCGTATCAAGGGCAATTAAAGCGGTACTTTTAAGAGAAACCGGCACATCCCCCCTTACAATTCTTTGTGCTAAGCCTTCAACTATTGCGGTTTTGCCTACTCCGGCTTCACCTATAAGAACGGGGTTATTTTTTGTTCTGCGGTTTAAAACTTGAATAATCCTGCGTACTTCTTCATCTCTGCCAATTACAGGGTCTAATTTGCCTTCGCGCGCTTTTTTGGTTAAATCCGTTGAAAATTTTTCAAGAATTTTGTATTCTTCATCTCCTGTTTGATTTTCTACCTTTTTATTTCCCCTTAAATTCTTAATTGCATTTAAGATGTTTGTTTCATTCAGAGAATATTTGTTAAAAAGTTTTAAAATTCCTTCATCGTCTTCAAATTTAGATATTGCAAGTATTATGTGTTCGTACGATACAAATTTGTCTTTCATTTTTTGCGCAAGTTCAAATGCAGTATCCATAATTTTAAGCGAATTATTTGAAAAATATAATTGCACATTGTTATCGCTTATTTTCGGAAAAGATTCAATTAAGCGCATAGTGTCGTCTTTAGGCAAGTTTCCCGTTAATTTTAAGCTTTTTAAAAACTCATAAACAGATTCATTTGAAGATGAATTTAAAACGGCAAGAAAAATATGCGCGGGTTCCAAAAATGTATTTCTGTTAATTTTTACAAGATTTTGCGCCTCTATAAGAATGTTTTGCGCAGCTTTTGTTAATTTCTCAAAATCAAACATAAAAAT
>JAJQDG010000013.1 GCA_021202305.1 Candidatus Gastranaerophilales bacterium | reverse complement strand
GAATTTAATAAAACATATATGATTTTAGGAGCAATTTCAGGTTTTTTTATATGGCTTTCTTTTTGCATCATTTTTATTCCTTTAGTTTGGATTTTTACATTAATAAATAAAAATTATTATGACTACGGAATAAGCTATTTAAACCCTTTTCTTGCAATTCTTTTCTTTATAATGATTTCAACGGTTTATGTAAGCACAAATGCAGTATCGGGGCTTTTTTTGGGGTTTATTTACAAATTTATAAAAGGAAAAACAAATGGATAAAACGATAGAATGGAAGGATGATTGTTCTTTAATGGTTGATCAAACCTTAATTCCTTTTGAATATAAAAAAATAAAAATCAAAACAAGCAAAGAAATGTACAATGCAATAAAAACAATGATTGTCCGCGGAGCGCCCGCTATTGGAATAGCGGGCGCGCATGGGATGTGTCTTGCCGCAAAAGAATTATATGAAGAAAATAATTTTATAAAAAAGCTGCTTGAAAAAGCGCAATATCTTAATTCCGCGCGCCCTACGGCAGTAAATCTTTCATGGGCAATAAACGAACAAAAGAAAGTTATTGAGAATAATAAAAATGAAACCCCGAAAAAAATTTTAAATGCCCTTATTGAAAATGCCATACGCCTTGAAAATGAGGACATTTTAATAAATAAAAAAATCGGTGATTTCGGAGCAAGCGTTGTTCCTTTGGGTGCGGGGATTTTAACCCACTGTAATGCGGGCGCGCTTGCAACCGTAGGATACGGAACAGCACTCGGGGTAATTCGCTCTGCATATAAAAAAGATTCTTCGATTTCCGTTTTTGCGGATGAAACACGCCCGAGACAGCAGGGTGCAAGAATTACAACGTTTGAACTTGTTCGGGATAATATTCCAGTAACGCTTATAACGGATGGAATGTGTTCTTATTTTATGAAAAAAGGAATGATAAATTTTGTTGTAACCGGCGCCGACAGAATTGCGGCAAACGGCGACAGCGCAAATAAAATAGGCACTTCAACAATTGCAATTGCAGCTTCGTATTACAATATTCCATTCTATATTGCAGCGCCCAAATCAACAATTGATATGTCAATAAAATCGGGTAATGATATTGTTATAGAATTAAGGGATGAAAATGAAGTAAAAATTATAAACGGCAAATCCGTTTGCGCTGAAGGCACAAAAGTTATAAATCCCGCATTTGATATTACCGATAGCGGTTTAATTAAGGGCATAATAACAGAATACGGTATTTTTAAGCCAAATGAACTTCAAAAAATATTTTCTTAATCAAATCTTAATTTGCAAACGCGCGCGATACATAATAAAATTAAACAAAGTGAGAGGAATTTTAAGATGTGCGGAATAGTAGGATATGTCGGTTATCAAAATGCAGTTGATATTTTACTTGACGGATTGAAACACCTTGAATACAGGGGGTACGATTCATCGGGAATTGCACTTATGTCAAATGGTGAAATAAAAGTATATAAAGCTTTAGGAAAACTCCAAAACCTTGTTGACACAATGAAAAAAGAAAAAATAACCTCCTGTAATACGGGCATAGGGCATATACGCTGGGCAACGCACGGGCTTCCGACGCTTGCAAATGCACATCCGCACAGCTGCAATTGCAAGGGGCTTACTCTTGTACATAACGGCATTATAGAAAATTATCAGGAAATAAAAGAAACCCTTATAAAAAACGGTGCAATTTTTAAATCTCAAACCGATACAGAAGTAGCCGCACAGCTTATTGCTTTTGAATACGGAAAGACAAATGACCTTGTTCAAGCCGTATCTTCAGCAGTTTCAAAGTTAAAAGGAGCATGGGCATTTTGTGTTATGCACAAAAATGAACCCGAAACAATTGTAGCAACAAGAAAAAATGCCCCGCTTTTAATAGGTGCCGGCGAAAATGAAAATTTCCTTTCGTCAGATATTGCCGCAATTATTAAATATACCAAAAAAGCAATATACTTAAATGACGGTCAAATAACAAAAATAAGCAAAGATAAAATTCAAATATTTAATGAAGATTTAACCCCCGCTTCAAATCGCATGGAAATTCTGCCTTTTGAAGCACATTCTCTTTCAAAAATGGGGTATAAACATTTCATGCTAAAAGAAATTCACGAACAGCCCGATGTTGTAAGAAATATATTGCAGGATAAAATCAAAGATGAAATTTCCGATATTGCGCTCAATGGTGTAAATTTAGATATAAATTCGCTTAAAAAAATCAACCGGATACAAATTATTGCATGCGGAACAAGCCTGCATGCAGGGCTTGTCGGCAAATATGTGATTGAAGATTTAACAGGAATTCCCGTCAGTGTGGAAGCTTCAAGCGAATATATTTACCGCCGTTCAATTGCCGATGAAAATACTCTTGTAATAGGCATTTCACAATCAGGAGAAACGGCCGATACAATAACGGCAATTAAACAGGTAAAAGAAAAAGGGGCGCATGTTCTTATTATTACAAACAGAAAAGAAAGCCTTTTATCCCGTCTTTCCGACAGTTTATTTCATATAAATGCAGGCATTGAAGTTTCTGTTGCCGCAACAAAATCTTATACGGCACAACTTGTTTCAATATATTTGCTTGGAATTTTTATTGCGCAAACACTTAATATGGATAAAAAACGCATACAGGAAATAAAACATGAACTTTTAACGCTTCCTTCCAAATTAGAAGCCGTATTATCGGGCGAGTTGACCATAAAAAAATTAGCAAAAAAATATTCAGGTTTTAAAAATTTTATCTTCATTGCACGCGGAATAAATTATCCGACAGCGCTTGAAGGGGCTTTAAAATTAAAAGAAATAAGCTACATTAATGCAACGGGGTATCCCGCAGGAGAATTGAAACACGGGCCTATTGCAATGCTGGATGAAACTATGCCCGTGCTTGCAATTTTAAATAAGGGCATTGTATATGATAAAGTTATGTCAAATTGCGAAGAAGCGTACGCAAGACAGGCAAAATTAATAGGTGTTGCAAATGAAATTGATGAGCGCCACAAAGAACTTTTTGATGATTTTGTGATAATTCCTCCCGTATCAGATATTGTTTCGCCCGCGCTGAATGTAACCGTATTACAGCTTTTTGCCTATTTTATAGCGGAATATTTAGGTAAAGATGTTGACCAGCCAAGAAACCTTGCAAAATCCGTTACTGTTGAATAGAAAATATGAGAACGAGGGCAAATTATATTGCCCTCATAATATTAAAAAAAGAGGATGATCTTTTTAGTATCATCCTCTTTTTTAGGTTTTATGATTAATTACATCATGCCGCCCATTCCGCCCATTCCTGACATATCAGGTGCAGCCGGTTTGGGTTCTTCAGGGATATCAACAACGGCAGCTTCCGTTGTTAAAAGCATTGAAGCAACGCTTGCGGCATTTTCAAGAGCAGACCTTGTAACTTTTGCAGGGTCAACAACACCTGATTTAAACATATCGCAAAATGTATTATTTAAGGCATCATACCCGTATGCGCCTGTTTCTTTCCTTACTGCATCAACTACTACATCGCCCTTGGCACCTGCATTTGAAGCAATGGTTTTTAAAGGAATATCAAGTGCTGCGGTTAAAATTTTGAATCCGATTTTTTCATCATCGGTTGCAAATTTCTTTGTTTCTATTTGTTTTTCAAGATATTGCTGTACTCTGATTAATGCAACGCCGCCGCCGGGGACTATGCCTTCTTCCTGTGCGGCGCGGGTAGCATTCAGGGCATCTTCAATTCTTAATTTCTTTTCTTTGAGTTCAACTTCTGAAGCTGCGCCTACTTCAATAACTGCAACGCCGCCTGAGAGTTTTGCAATTCTTTCCTGCAATTTTTCTTTATCATATTCAGAATCGGATTGCTCGATTTGTTTTTTCAATAAGCTTACTCTTTCTGTTACAGCTGATTTTGTTTCATCGCCCACAACAATTGTTGTTTCATCTTTTGTAACAGAAACCCTTCTTGCCTTGCCAAGCATTTGAACGGTAACATTTTCAAGCTTAATGCCCAATTCTTCCGTGAACATTTGACCGCCCGTTAAAATTGCAATATCTTCAAGCATTGCCTTTCTTCTGTCGCCAAACCCCGGAGCTTTAACTGCAACTGCCCTTAATACTTTTCTCATGGTATTTACAACCAGAGTTGCAAGTGCTTCTCCTTCAACATCTTCAGCAATTAAAAGAAGCGATTTGCCGTCGCGTGCAACCTGTTCCAAAATAGGAACCAAATCAGCAATAAGATTGATTTTTTTATTAACGCAAAGTACATAAGCATCATCTAAAACTGCTTCCATTCTTTCCGCATCCGTTATGAAATAAGGTGAAATGTATCCTTTGTCAAACTGCATGCCTTCAACAACTTTTTTATCGGTTGTGAAGGTTTTTGATTCTTCAACCGTAATAACACCGTCTGTGCCGACTGATTCCATGCAGTCTGCAATCAAATTGCCTATAAATTCATTGTTTCCTGCTGAAACTGTTGCAACCTGCGCGCGCATTTCTTTTGAATCAACCGATTTAGACATATTTTTAATTTCTTTAACGGCAATTTCAACCGCTTCATTTATGCCGTTTTTAATGCCTAAGGGGTTTGCGCCCGCGGTGAGGTTTTTAAGCCCTTCTTTGAAAATTGCTTGAGCTAAAACACTTGCTGTTGTTGTGCCGTCGCCTGCAACATCATTTGTTTTTGAAGAAACATCTTTTAAAAGCTGAGCGCCTGCATTTTCAAGCGGGCATTGCAATTCAATTTCTTTTGCAATAGTAACGCCGTCATTTACAATTTGAGGCGAACCGTATTTTTTCCCTAAAATAACGTTGCGCCCTTTAGGCCCCAATGTAACCTTAACGGCGTCTGCCACTTCATTAACGCCATTCAAAAGAGCTTCGCGCGCTTTTGCATCAAATATAATTTTTTTAGCCATTTTATCTCTCCTTTAATTACTCAATAATTGCAAGAACGTCTTTAACGGAAAGAATTTTATACTCAATCCCGTCCATTTTAACGTCAGTACCTGAATATTTTGCGTATAAAACAATATCGCCCGATTTAACATCAACAGGTTCTCTTTCGCCGGAATCAAGAGTTTTTCCGGGACCTACCGCAACAACTTCGCCTTTTTGAGGTTTTTCTTTTGCGGAATCGGGAATAAAAATCCCGCCCTGTGTTTGCTGAACATCATCAATAACTTTAAGAACGATTTTGTCGCCCAATGGTTTAATTGTCATAATATCCTCCTTATTAATTACTCATATTCTCCAAAAACATCTTATAATCAAAAATCAAATTCCAAAGAATAATTAACAAAATTTTAATATTTCAAAATTAAAAGCTGAAAACTACTGTTTTTTCTTTGAAAACAGGTTGATTATTTTATCTATAAGCCCCTCTGCTTCTTCATATGGTTCATCATTTGATTTTGTTTCTTTTTGAATTTTGGCGCCAAATTGTTCTGCGGTTGCACTATCTCCCTCTTTAAGATAAAAATCCGCCAAAATTGCCCTTGCCTGCTCATCTTTATCCAAATCATATACTTTGTGCCAAAAATCAATAGCAGTATATTTTTCCTTATTGGCTTCATAGAGTTTTGCAAGCTCAATCAAAACATCTTTATTTTTCGGATTTATGGAATATGCGGTCGAAAATTCCGTCAGAGCTTCATCCGGTTTATTTAAAGCTTTATTCATATATCCGAAATTGTAATATGCCATAAATTCATCATTCAAAGCTTCATAACAAAGCGCGCGCATTTGAAATACAAGTGCATTCGGCCCCATAATCTGCGCGTATTTATCAATAAGCGAAAAAGCATCTGTATATTTTGCAATATTATAGTTATATTGAGCATATAAAAGATAATAAAGCGCCTTTTGCTCTTTTTCCATACTATCGGGGTTCATTTCTTCCAAAATGGATTTTGCTTCTTCATTTTTTTCTGCCTGCAATAAAATTTTTGTTTTTAAAGATAAATCCCCTACAGTTTTTAAGGCTTCTTCATAATTTCCCAAATCAAAATATAATTTTGCAAGAACATCATTAAAATTTGCTTCCCCCTTAAATTTTTCATCCGCCTTAATTGCAATTTGCACCGCCGATTCAAGTGCATTTTCTTTAGTGTAAAGGTCAATCAATTCCATATAAGATTGGATATGGAGGTCATTTAATTCAATAATTTTAGTAAATTCATCAATAGCTTTTAAGGGCTTATTTGTAACTTTATAAAGGCGGGCAAGCTTTTCTCTTGCTTCAATATTTGAAGCATCAATAGAAAGCGCCTTTTTGCAATCCGTTATGCCGTATTCAAGTTTGCCGTTTACGATATTATAATTGGCGCGCGTTAAATAATAGCGCAATCTGTCCGTTTCCTGATAAATATCCATAAGAGAAGAAAGCGCCGCTTCATCATTTGGAGCTATTTGCAATATTTTTTCGTAAATTTCTTTTGCCTGCTCGGTGCTGCCTTCTGCCAAAAAATCCGAAGCTTTAATATGAAGCGCATTTGTATCCATTTTATCTCCTTAAATACAGCCTGGAAAACTCCTCTCCAAGCCTTTTTGCCATTATTTCAGACACTTTTTTATTATCATATTTTACTTTTCTGTATTCAAATGAAAATTCGCCGTTTGAACTAATTTGAAACAAAAGATAAACGGGAACCCTATCTTCTGTCATGGGGCGCCCTATACTTCCAGCATTAACAAGCGTTTTGCCTGAATTAAGACTAAATCCGCAGGGTATATGGGTATGTCCGCAAAAAATAATTCCGGCATCTGTTTTTGAAACAATTTCTTCCACAGTTTCCAAAGGAGTATCGGGAAAAATATTTTCCTCCTGATTTCTCGGGCTGCCGTGGCATATTTGAATTTTTATTCCCGAGATTTGAATAATTTTATTTTCTTCCAGATTTGCAAGCAGATTTTTATTTTTATCCGTGATTTCTTCAACATCTTTTTTGAGCGCATTTTCCATAAGCGGGTTTGAAACAGGGACGGGATAATTAACTATCATTTTATCTGTATTTCCTTGAATTATTTCAGCATTTTCAAGCGAGAATATTTTTTCAATAGTGTAATTAGGGTCATACCCGCCCATTGCAAGGTCGCCCAGAACAAAAATTTTATCTGCTCCTATATAATTTATGTCGCTAAGAACATTATCAAGTGCAGGCTTGTTGCCATGGATATCAGAAATAACAGCAATTTTCATGCTAAAATAATATAACAAACATACAGGGTTTAAAAGCATGGATAAAATTCAAATTAAAATAGGGGATGTAAAAATAGGGGCAAGGGCGCCTATTTCCGTTCAATCAATGACAAATACTCAGACAGATGATATTAAAAAGACAGTTTTACAAATTAAAGAATTACAAAATGCGGGCTGCGAAATTGTGCGGCTTGCCGTTTTAAATATGAATTGTGCAAAAGCACTTTTGGAAATAAAAAAACAGGTCGAAATACCAATTGTTGCCGATATTCATTTTGATTACAGACTTGCACTTGAAGCAATAAAACAAGGAGCGGATGCTCTCAGATTAAACCCCGGCAACATAGGCGGCACAGAACATGTAAAGCTTGTTGTAAATGCTGCAAAAAAAGAAAAAATTCCTATCAGAATAGGAATAAATTCAGGCTCGCTTGAAAAATATTTATATGCAGATAATTCAATGAATATGCCTGATAAAATGGTTAAAAGTGCGCTTGATCATATAAAAATACTTGAAGATATGGATTTTAATCTTATTAAAGTTTCTCTGAAATCTTCAAATGTTATGAATATGATAGAAGCATACCGCAAGATATATAATATCATTCCATATCCCTTGCATTTGGGTGTTACTGAAGCAGGTACAATGCGCATGGGGATAATAAAATCTTCCGTAGGAATAGGCTCTCTTTTATCAGAGGGTATAGGCGATACTATCCGTGTTTCTTTGACAGAAAACCCCGTTGAAGAAGTACATGCCGCCGTTGACATCCTGCGCGCACTTGATTTAAGAAAAACCGGTGTAAATTTTATATCATGCCCTACATGCGGCAGATGCAAGATAAATTTAATTGAACTTGCACATAAAGTTGAAAACCGTTTTAAAAATCTTAACAAACCGATAACAATCGCAACTATGGGCTGTCCGGTTAACGGACCAAATGAAGCAAAGGATGCAGATTACGGCATAGCGGGTGCAATAGGCGAAGGATATATTTTTAAAAAAGGTGAATTTATACTAAAAGCAAGCGAAGACAAACTTCTTGATGAATTTGAAAAAATTATTTTAAGCGATTTGAAGTAATTTTAGTTTCGGGCTTGGAGTAAATTAAAAAAAAGTATATAATACAAGTACACAGGAACTATAAAAAGGATAATTTATGAAAAAAGCGGTTTTGCTGATTGCGGCTCTTTTTATTATGCAGGCAGGTTTTGCCTATGTTGAAGAATTTACAACATCCGATATAAAAACATTACAGGGAAAGGGATATTCTCAAGACATCTTAAAAATTGTAGATACGTCAAGAATGCTCTCTCAAGAAGGCGACAAAGATTATGTGCCTTTTTATTCGAGAAAAATTTATTCGGATAAACCTCTTATAAAATGGTATCAGGTAGCAAAAAGATATTTTGACCCCGCACAGGATGAAAATGTTTTCGGTGTGAGGGAGCTTAACTATAATAACAGCTACTTTGAATTTTCCCCCAGCTACAGTTCAAGATTAAGCCCTAATGATAAATATATGCGATTAATTGAAAGCGACAAAAGGCGTCTTGAAACAAGCGGAAAAACAGTTCCGGGAAGCGGCGGCAGAGAGCAGGAGCAGGAAGAATATTTATAAGCTGCAAGCCCGAATATTTGCAAATAAATAACATAAGAACTTTTATCTTGTCTTAATTGAACAAATACCCGTGCAATTCAGCAATTTCGCTCTCTTGGAATTCCTCCACGCTCACCGAGTTTCGCCCTAAAGCCTTCGGCTTAGCAGGCTCAATCGGTTCGCTATCCGGACTTCGTTAAATTTGCTAAACGGCAAGCAAAAACTTCGTTTTTGACTTTGCCTGCCCCATAAAAAAGATAATTAATCTTTTTTATGGGCGACCCTGTACGGAATTCCGCTCTCTTGAAATTGCTAGCGGTTCGAGCCTTGCAACTCCGTTTAAAAAACCTAAACGGTTTTTTGTCACTCCGTAAGGCTCTCACATTGGCGGGTTTCGGGGTTAACACCCCTTCACCCTACGCAATTTCGCTCTCTTGAAATTGCTAGGGGTTCGAGCCTTGCAACTCCGTTTAAAAAACCGAAACGGTTTTTTGTCACTCCGTAAGGCTCTCACATTGGCGGGTTTCGGGGTTAACACCCCTTCACCCTACGCAATTTCGCTCTCTTGGAATTCCTCCACGCTCACCGAGTTTCGCCCTAAAGCCTTCGGCTTAGCAGGCTCAATCGGTTCGCTATCCGGACTCTACTTCGTTTCGTCCGTCCGGAATTCCGCTCTCTTGAAATTGCTAGCGGCTCATTCCCCGATGCTTGCTTCGTAATTCTTGTTGGTACAAGAATTACTGCGCGCCGCCGGTCATTCGCCTTGGCGGGTTTCGGGGTTAACCGCATTTTGCTAAACGGCACGCAGAAACTTCGTTTCTGACTTGTCTTGGAATTCCTCCACGCTCAAGCCTGCCGCTTGCAAGTCTTACAGACTGTGCTTCGCTTCGGCTTTCGCTATCCGGACTTCACTTTGTTTCGTCCGTACGGAATTCCGCTGCCTGCCCCATAAAAACTTGACATTTAGTCAACTTTTTATGGGCGGCCCTGTCCGGCTTTCACACTGGCGCACTCCGTTCAGCCCTTCCGGCTTCACATCCGTGCTACGGAATTTCGCGCTAAAGCATTACCCGCTGACCCCTTATTATAAATATTCCGTTTTCTGTTAGGTCTGTATTTGTTAATTTGTTTTACATGTTTTTATTCAGTCCTAAAGCCTATTGAAGCGGGCTTTGTTCTGTCAAGCAATAAGTTTATTGCTTCGTTAATTCTGTCAATTTCTGCATTGTTATCTTTTGCATACTGTATAAAATAATGTCCAAGTTCGGTTAATCTTTGTGCGAGCTCTTTATTTTCAATTGCAAATTGTTTCATTTTAACAAATGTTCGCATAATTTGGATATTTATAGCAATTGCTTGTTCTGACTGTAAAACACTTGATAACATAGAAATGCCCTGTTCGGTAAAAACAAACGGTAAAGTACGTCTGCCGCCCCATTTTGCATTTGAGGTTCCAATTTGGAACTTCAAGTTATCATACTCGTTTTTCGTCAGCTGAAACATAAAATCATTTGGAAAACGCTGTATGTTGCGTTTAACAGCCTTGTTTAGATTTTTTGTTAATACTCCGTACAGCATAGCAAGGTCGCTATCCAGCATAACCTTTTGCCCTCTGATTACATAAATCAGATTTTTTATTTCTATTAAACTTATGTTCGTTAAATCGTTTGGCATATGCTAAACTCTTGTTTTTTTATTTTATTTCTTCTTTTCCCTTGGAAGAATTTTCGAGAAGCAATTTTTCAATAAAATCTTCTCTTAGCATTGCGCCGATTTGACCTACACCTCTTTTTCTTATTGCAAGGGCATTTTGCTCTATTTCTCTATCGCCTATAACAATGACGTAGGGTATTTTTTTATTTTGCAGGCAATCCCTGATTTTATAGTTCATAGATTCTGACCTGTCATCAAAAAGAACTCTCAGCCCCTTATTTTTCATTTCGGTATAAAGTTTTTCGCAATATTCATTGTGGCGCTCTGCAATCGGGACAATTGCCGCCTGCTTAGGTGCAAGCCAAACAGGAAATGCACCCGCATAATGTTCAATTAAAATGCCGTGAAATCTTTCCATTGAGCCAAATACAACGCGGTGCAGCATAACAGGCGTTTTTAAAATTCCGTCTTTATCCTGATATTTTAAATCAAATCTTTCGGGCAAATTAAAATCTAATTGGATTGTAGCGCACTGCCAGGTTCTTCCTATTGCATCTTTTACTTTAAAATCAATCTTGGGCCCGTAAAATGCTCCGTCGCCCTCATTTATTTCATATTTCATCCGGCGCTTATCCATTGCTTCTTTCAGGCCGGCTTCTGCCCTTTCCCAATTTTCGAGGCTTCCTACGTAGCTTTCGGGACGTGTTGAAAGCTCAACTTCAAACGTCATATTAAAAATGGACATAGTGTCTGTTACAAAGTCAATAATTTCGTTAATTTCACTGACTAATTGCTCCGGTGTGCAGAAAATGTGCGCATCATCTTGAGTAAAGCCTTGAACGCGCGTTAAGCCGCCTAATGCGCCCGATTTTTCTTTTCTGTAAACTGTACCCAATTCGGCCATTCTGATTGGCAAATCACGATAAGAACGGCGGCAGGCATTGTAAATTAAAATATGAAAGGGACAATTCATAGGTTTTAAAATAAATTGTTCATCTTCCTCGTCTTCTTTTTGAATAAAGAACATATTTTCCCTGTAATGGTCAATATGTCCGGATATTTCCCAGAGTTTGGTTTTTGCAATATGCGGTGTATTTACAATTACATAACCGCGTTTTCTATGTTCTTCGCGCCAATAATTTTCAATATTTTCGCGGACAATCGCTAAATTGGGATGCCACAGAACGAGTCCCGAACCTATTTCATCATGGATTGAAAATAAATCCAGCTGTGTCCCCAGCTTTCTATGGTCGCGCCTTTTTGCTTCTTCAACCATTGTGATATATTCATTCAAATCCTCTTTTGTCAAAAAAGCAGTTGCATAAATTCTTTGAAGCATTTTATTTTTTTCACTTCCGCGCCAGTATGCTCCTGCGGTTGATAAAAGTTTGAATGCCTTTATTTTTCTTGTTGAATCTATGTGAGGACCCGAACAAAGGTCATTAAAAAGAACATTACCCTCTTTATCTTTTGTTAAATAAAGAGTAGGATTATCGTTTTTGTGTTCTTCCAATAATTCGGCTTTGTATATTTCGCCTTCTTCTTTAAATTTGTTGATTTGCCCCTGTACATCTTCAATATAATATTTTTCAAATCTTAAATCCATATCAATAAGACGCTTCATTTCCGCTTCAATTTTTTTCAAATCATCATCGTTTAAGCTGACTCCTTCAATATCAAAATCGTAGTAAAAGCCGTTTTCAATAGCAGGGCCTATTGCAAGTTTCGCTCCTTTATAAAGATTTTGAACAGCCTGCGCCATAATATGCGAGCAGGAATGCCTTAAAGTTTGCAAATCAACGTTATTTTCCATAAAAAAACTTCCTCTTATTCTTATTTAAGATAATTTTATCATAGATTATAAATTTCGTGTATAATTAAACCATGAAATTTAAACCTGCATTTGAAGATGCGCTTTTAAGTGCAAAAGAATATAAATCTGTTCCCGTTGTTGCGGAAATATTTTCCGATATTAAAACACCGGTACAGGTTTTGAAAATTTTAAAAGACACGGGGCATCATTGTTTTTTGCTTGAAAGTGCCGAAAAATCAAGGCGTTTGGGCAGATATTCATTTTTGGGGTTTAATCCTTCGCTTGAAATAAGCTGTATAAACGGAAAATTAACCATAAAAGACGAAAACGGCACGGAAGAATTTGAAACAGATACACCTGAAATTTTCATTAACAAAATAATCGAAGATAATAAATCACAGGATTTTGACTATCTTCCGCCATTTGCAGGCGGGCTTGTGGGATATTTTTCATACGATTTTATTAAGTATGCAGAACCGGGTTTAAAATTGGATGCAAAAGATGAAGAAAATTTTAAAGACCTTGATTTAATGCTTTTTGACAAGGTTATCGCTTTTGATAATATTCGTCAAAAAATTATGAT
>JAJQDG010000068.1:6214-12905 GCA_021202305.1 Candidatus Gastranaerophilales bacterium | reverse complement strand
TTGACATCCTTTCCTTTTTTTCGGAAAATAATAGGAGATAAATCAGTAAATTTTATTATGAAGGAAAACTAAAAATGGCAGTACCTAAGAAAAGAACGGGTAAATCGGCACAAGCAAAAAGGAGAGCCAATTGGAAGGCAATTGTTCCTGCTGTTACAAAATGTACAAAATGCGGTGCAGTTGTTCCGACACACACTGTTTGTCCGGAATGCGGTTCATACAAAGGCAGGGTAGTTTCAATTAAAAACGAAAACTATAAAGCTCCCGAAGAAGAAACAAAAAAAGAAGAAAAAACCAAAAAAACTTCAACTAAAAAGAAAAAAGAAGAAATAAGCCAAACAGCAGAAGTTACCGTAAAAGAAGAAAATAAAGAAACGGAAAATGCCGCCGGTGATGCTGATATAAAAGCTGAAGCCGCAAAAGAAAATTCTGCGGAATAGCCGTTATTAATTTATTGGGGAATTTAGTATGACGAGAATAGCAATAGATGCTATGGGTGGAGATTATGCTCCGGCTGCGATTGTAGACGGGGCTGTTTGGGCGGCTCATGATTATAATGTGCCTATAGAGCTTGTCGGCAAAGAAGATGAAATTAAAGCTGAGCTTGACAGAATTGCAAAAAAGGGCATAAATTCTAACAGGGGCGGGTATTACGTCCATAAAATCAAGGTTGATTTATCTAAACTTGATATAAAAATTACCCACGCGGAAGAAGTTATTGAGATGGGTGAAGCCGTGGGACAGGCTATAAGAAAGAAAAAGAAATCCTCAATAGTTCTTGCGGTTGATGCAGTTGCAAAAGGCTCGTCCGATGCGGTTGTGGCAGCAGGGTCAACGGGTGCTGCCATGGCAAGCAGTTTGTTCGGTTTGGGGAGATTATCAGGAATTGAAAGACCTGCAATTGCACTTACGCTCCCTACCGTTAAAAAACCCTTTATGCTTTTAGATGCCGGGGCAAACAGCACCTGCACTCCTAATATGCTTTATCAGTTTGCGCTTATGGGTTCAACTTTTGTTAAGAGTGTTTACGGGTATCAAGACCCGAGAGTGGGAGTTTTAAATATAGGGGAAGAAGCGGGCAAGGGTAATGAACTTGTTCAAACAACCTATAAAATGCTTGAAGAAAATAAAGACGGCATGAATTTCATAGGCAACATTGAAGGAAAAGAAATTTTTAAAGGAATGTGCGATGTTATTGTGTGCGACGGTTTTGTCGGAAATGTTGCACTAAAAACTGTTGAAGGGTCAAGCTCCATGCTGTTTGAAATGATAAAACAGGAATTTGGCTGCAATATTGTTTCAAAAATAATCGGTCTTATTGCAAAACCGTTTATGAAAAAAATATACAGAAGAATAAATTATGAAGAGTTTGGCGGCGCTCTTTTGCTGGGGGTTAAGGGCATTACGATTATTGCTCACGGCAGAAGCACTTCATACGCAATTAAAAATGCTGTCCGCGTTGCAAAAGAGGCAGTGGAATCCGGCGTAAATAAGAAAATTACAGAGTTTTTTAAGTAGGAAGCAAAAATGAATTTTAAACCCACACAGATAATGGCAGTCGGTAAATCCGTTCCGGATACGGTTATTACAAACGATGATTTAACAAAAATTTTAGACACATCCGATGAATGGATTTCAACAAGAACCGGTATTAAACAGCGCCATATCGCGAGCGGTGATGAAAATTCTACGTTCTTCGCGGTTAATGCGGCAAAAGATGCGCTTTCAAAGTCGGATTTATCGGGTTTGGACATTGATTTGATTATAGCTGCAACTTCAAATCCGTTTAATATTTACCCTTCAACCGCATGTGCGGTTCAAGCCGAAATAGGTGCAAAAAATGCAATCGCTTTTGATATTACTGTTGCTTGCACGGGTATGATTTATGCGCTTGAAATTGCGCGCCACTTTATTTCAAGCGGCAAATATAAAAACGCGCTTCTGGTTGCAACCGATACCAATTCAAAATTTTTAGACTGGAGCGACCGTTCAACCTGTGTTCTTTTTGGCGACGGTGCGGGTGCTGTAATTCTTTCAGAATCAAAAGACGGCACAGATGATATTCTTGCTTTGAATGTTAACGCTGACGGGAATTTGGGAAATTTTATCACAATGAATTTAATCGGTGAAAATTGCCCGCTTGTAGAGCCTGCTGAAAAAGGCGTAAAGAAAATAAGCATGAACGGCAAAGAAGTATACAAATTTGTAGTTCAAACAATGCCTGAATCAATCATGCGCGCGCTTGATGATGCCGGGCTTGAGCCTAAAGATATTGATTATCTTATTCCTCATCAGGCAAATTATCGTATTATTGAAGGGCTTCAGCACAGACTTGAATTTACTGATGAACAGGTTATTATTGATATTGATAAATACGGCAATACATCGGCAGCTTCTGTTCCGATTGCGTTAGCGGATGCCTTAAACGAAGGAAAAATTAAAACTCCTTCAATTGCTATCCTGTGCGCCTTTGGTGCAGGCATGGCTTGGGGAAGCGCGGTTGTAAGATTAAGAAAAGGATTGAAATAGGCTTATGAAAAAAATTGCTTTTATGTTTCCGGGACAAGGTGCGCAGGCTGTTGGCATGGGGCTTGACCTGTATAACAATAGTGCAAAGGCAAAAGAAATTTTTGAAACAGCTAATCAAGTTTTAAATAAAGATATCAAAAAACTTTGTTTTGAAGGACCCGAGGAAGAATTAAAACAAACAAAAAATACACAAAGCTGCCTTTTGACGGTTTCAATTGCTGCATATTCCGCTTTTGTCGAAAAAACAAACGGTTCTATTCTGCCGGATTATACTCTGGGGCATTCTCTGGGCGAATATTCGGCGATGTATGCCGCAGGCGTTATGGATTTGTCAAATGTTTTAAGGGCAATTCAAAAGCGTTCCGAATGCATGCAAAATGCATGTGCCGTTTCGGGAACAATGGCTGCAATTTTGGGCGCCGATTTAAATGCGGTTAAAACTTCTCTTGAAGAAGCGCAAACAAAGGGCTTAGTCAGCATTGCAAATTATAATGACCCTTCCCAAATTGTAATCACGGGTGAAGTTGAAGCAGTTAACTACGCTTGCGCTTTAATTAAAGAAAAAGGCGCTAAAAGAGTTGTGCCGCTTGCAGTTTCAGGAGGTTTCCATTCAAAATTAATGCAAAGCGCTACTGATGAATTTGAAAATTTTGTGAAAACTCTTGAAATTAAAAATGCTTCAATTCCCGTTGTAACAAACGTTGATGCGGAATTTACGACCGGAAGTGCTGATTTTATCAAAAAAATGCCAGAGCAAATTTCAAACAGTGTATATTGGGTTCAATCTGTTCAAAAATTGCTTGATAACGGCGTTGATACATTTATTGAGTTTGGTTCCGGCAAGGTTTTAAGCGGTTTAAACAGAAAAATTTGTAATGACGGGGTAAAAACATATAATGTGAGTGATACGGCTTCATTAAATGCAACTGTTGAAGCGCTTGAACTTGCAAGTGTGTAGGAGGAAAAATGACAGAAAATAAAGTTGCGCTGATAACCGGCGCCTCAAGAGGTATAGGGCGCGCATGCGCAATAGAGCTTGCACGTGCGGGTGTAGATGTTATTATAAATTATGCAGGAAATGATGAAGCGGCGCAAAAAACAGTTGATGATATACAGGCGCTGAACGTAAATGCAGTAAAGAAAAAATTTAATGTTGCAGATAAAGAGGCGGTTGAAACTGCTGTAAAAGAAATTATAAATGATTTCGGGCGCATTGATATTCTTGTAAATAATGCGGGAATTACCCGCGACGGGCTTTTTATGCGTATGAATGAGCAGCAATGGCTTGATGTTATAAATACAAACTTGAATTCTGCATATTATGTTACAAATCCTGTTTCTAAAATTATGATTAAACAAAGAGACGGCGCAATTGTTAATATGGCAAGCATTTCCGGTATATACGGCAATGCGGGGCAGGCAAATTATTCAACTGCAAAAGCAGGGCTTATAGGTTTTACAAAAGCGCTTGCAAAAGAACTTGCTTCAAGAAATATACGCGTGAATGCGGTTGCCCCCGGGTTTGTACAAACCGATATGACAAAAGATTTGCCAATGGATGCGGTTATAGAAAAAATTCCTTTAAAAAGGCTTGGGCAGCCTGAGGATATTGCTCGCGCAGTAAAATTTTTGGCGCTTGATACAACGTATGTAACAGGACAGGTTTTATCGGTTGATGGCGGGCTTGTTATTTAAAATATTTTTTATCTTGTGTCTTGTATTTATTTGTCAGAGCGTTCAGGCTTTTGATTCAAGTTTTCCCTTTCCGTTTGAATTCGGACATTCAAGCGATATTTATCTTGATGTCAAAAAGGAAACAAAAGAAACGAGGGTTAAAGATCGGGAAGCTGAAGACATCCTTAAAGCGAGAGGAATTAAAAATGACCCTGAATCGTTTTTGAAATATATCAGAAAAAATGATTTAGAATCGCTTAAACTTATATTAAAAGCGGGTTTTGACCCGAATAAAAGCATAAATGCGGATTTTCCGATATATTACGCGGCAAGGCGCAATAAAACTCAGGTTGTATATTTGCTTCTTGAAAACGGCGCAGACCCTAATAAGGGCTTTTCTTCACCTTTAAGATGTGCAATTTTAGAGGGCGATTATAATCTGGCAAAAACACTTATTGACCACGGCGCAAATATTAATTTTATTGACGTTTTAACGGATGAAACCATTCTTTATACCGCATTAAAGAAAAAACGGTATGATATTGCCCGTATTCTTGTAGAAAAGGGTGTAAAAATGGATAGTGATTCTTATAAAATCATCAAAAAAAGAAAACTGGAAAGTACACTTGGTGTATATATGAATTAAAAACTTGATTTTAGGATGAAAAGAATATAAATTAAAATTAAAGTATATACAATTTCAGCCGATAAAAAAAGTGAGACACGGGGCTTTTTATGTTAAGCATTGATAAGAGTTTACAGTTTGAAGGATTGGATAATTTCTTTTGCATATCAAATGAAAATGTTACCAATACCATTCTGCTTGTTGATGATGAAATTAATAATCTTCAATTAATAAAACGCACCCTGCGCGGCAAATATAATATTTTGACGGCAAGCCAGGGGGCGGAAGGACTTGACATATTAAAGCAAAATCTTGATAAAGTTTCTCTTATCATATCAGATCATAAAATGCCGGTTATGGAGGGAACCGAATTTTTAAAGCGTGCAAATGAAATTGCTCCCGATGTTATAAAAATCCTTTTAACAGGATTTACTGATATTGAAATCTTGACGGATGCGGTTAACACCTGCAATTTATTTCAATATATAACAAAGCCCTTTGACCCGAATGAATTAATTACGGTTGTTGAATCGGGAATTGAAAAATATAACCTTTCAAGTTCAAAATCATTGATGATGAAAGATTTGAAGGAACTTTTTTACAAAACAATAAAATCTATTTCTGCAACTCTCGATGCAAAAGATGCTTACACGCACGGGCATTCTATGCGTGTTACTTTGTATTCGCTTATTTTGGCTGAAAAATTATACCCGCATGACCTTGAATTTTTAGAAAATGTTGAAGTGGCAGGGCTGCTGCATGATATAGGAAAAATCGCAATTCCGCAGCGCGTACTTTGTAAGCCCGGAAAATTAACAGAGGAAGAATTTGAAATAATGAAGCAGCATACGGTATATTCCGAAAAACTTGTTGCTAACATAAAACAACTGGGCAATATGGGCGCCTGGGTAAAAGCACACCATGAAAAATGGGACGGAACAGGCTATCCCGACGGATTATCCGGTGAAGATATTCCTTTATGTTCAAGAATAGTTGCAATTGCAGATACGTATGATGCTATGACAAGCACGCGTTCATACAGAGAAGCCCTGAGCCATGAAATTGCGATAGAAGAAATAAGACAATGTATAGGCACTCAGTTTGACCCTGTTCTTGCCAAAAAATTTATTGAAATTCAAGACGAAATTAAACAAGCAAAAGAAACACCCGAAGAATCTTATAAAAAATACAGTATAATCCAAAAAAAGTTTGTCCTTCCCAAGCCAATTATTCTTTAAGAAGTATTAAAAAATATAAAAGTCCGTTGTAAATTTCAATTTACGCGACTGAATTTCATTGTTGTCATTTACTGTGGCAGAAGCCTTTATTCCAAAACCGGCATTTTCTTTAAAAATTCCGGGCTTGTAATTAAAGCCTGCTTCATGCTCTGTATTTTTTGTTGTTTGATTATACTTTCCGGTATAGTCAAGATAGCAGCGCTTTGTTAAATATATACGCGGATTGAAATAAAACTTTTTTGCTCCTACAGCTGCATTTGGATTAACATACCATACCTCATGCCCTGCCCTGAGCATTATATGCTCATTTATATCGTAGCTCATATTCATAGTTGATTTTACGTTATTTGTCATGTAATCGCTTAGTTCTTTTTTCGCATCAGCAAAAAATGTAAATTTTTCGGTTTTTATTAAATTTACCTGAGAGTTTGGAATTTCAAGTGTTTTGCGGTATGGTTCCGTGTAACCGTTTTTCTCAATTTTAAGTTTTAGGCTTGTATCTTCAAGCTTAATTATATCTTCGCCCTCAAAATCAAATTTTTCTTTCATTTTAAGAGTATGAATTTCATTTTCTTCTTCGTCTTCTTCAAAATTGTTTTCAATTCCCATTTCAAAAAAACGGCTG
>JAJQDG010000068.1:0-6204 GCA_021202305.1 Candidatus Gastranaerophilales bacterium | reverse complement strand
GCTGAAATCATCCATAGCAAAACATGTTTGGCAAAAAATTAATAAAAATAGAAATATTATTTTTTTCATACTAATTCTTCAAGTGCTGCAATTTTCATTTTGTCGGTGTCGGGGTAAATTCCTGTCCAAATTTCAAATGCCTTTGCCCCTTGATAAACGAGCATATCAAGCCCTGTTCTGTAATTTTTACCGTATTTTATTGCTTTTGTTATAAGCTCTGTTTTAATAGGATTATACACTATATCATAAACAATTGCGCTGTTATCAAGAGTTTTTATTATTTCATCGGATAGGGGCGACACACCCTGTCTAAAACCCTTCATGCCAAGCGGAGTGGTATTTACAACAATTGAAATATCGCTTAAATCAGACATTATTTCATACTGCAAAAGCCTTATTTCAACTCCCGGAAAACGTTCCCTGAGAGTATCTGTTGATTTAGTTGAATTAATAACATTTCTTGTATAAATATCAACTTTTTTAATTCCAAGCATTTCAAGTCCGCAGATAATGGCGCGGCTTGCGCCCCCTGTGCCTAAAACAGCCGCCTTTTTATCTTTCAGGCAGACATCTTTAACAGGTTCCATAAAACCGCTTACATCAGTGTTAAAGCCCTTTAAAGATTTATCTTCGTTAATTAAAACCGTATTAACGGAACCTATTTTATTTGCAATTTCATCAACATCTGCTAAAAAAAGCGCAACGGGAATTTTGTGCGGAATGGTTACATTAAAACCCTTGTAGCCGTTTGTTTTCAGATATTTTAAGCGTGTAATTAAATCTTCGCTTTTTGTGGTTAAAATATCGTAACTTCCTTCAAGCCCCAGAGATTTGAGCGCGGCTTCATGCATGAACTTGCTTAGCGAATGACCCAGAGGGTCGCCTATGATTGCAAATTTATACATCATTTTCCTCCAGAGGCTTACTATATTTGCATGTTTTAGACGAACAGGCAATTTTATTTCCTGTTTTTAAGAATTTTTTTACTAAAAGCTCCCCGCAATCAGGGCATTTTTCGCCGGTCGGTTCATTCCAAACCGCAAAATCGCAATCGGGGTATTTTGAGCAGCCCCAGAATGTTTTTCCGTATCTTGAACGCCGCTGAATAAGCTCGCCATCACGCCCCTCTTGTGCGCATTTGGGGCATTTTACACCTGATGAAATTACTATTGATTTTCTTGTTTTGCAATTCCCATTCAGGCACTGGTAATATTTACCGTAAGGTCCTGTTTTTATAACTGTCTTGCCTCCGCATTTTTCGCACTTGTAATCAGTTTCTTCATCTGCTGCAGGCGGTTTGGGCAAATCGCCGTCCAAACTCATCATGGTTTTGCAATCAGGATACCCCGAGCAGCCTAAAAATTGTTTTCCGAAACGGCTTGTTTTGACAACCATTTTCTTTCCGCAATTCGGGCAAACTTTATCAGATTCAATTACTACGCGCCCCATATTAGTTTTTGCCTGTTCAACCGTTTTTTCAAAGGGCGAGTAAAACTCTTTTAAAACTCTGGTCGAATTTTCTTTATCCTCTGCAATTGCGTCCAATTTTGCCTCCATAGAGGCTGTAAATTCATAATTCATTATATCTTTAAAAAATTCGCATAATTGTTTTGATACAGTTCGTCCTAAAAGCGTTGGTTTTAAAGCCTTTTCGAGTTTTTCAACGTATCCTCTCTGCTGGATTTTTGTAATAATCGGCGCATAAGTTGAGGGGCGCCCTATTCCGTATTCTTCAAGCTGTTTAACAAGCGAAGCCTCTGAAAACCTCGGCGGCGGCTGAGTAAAATGTTGTTTTGAAGCAAGGTTTTTAAATGTTAAAATTTCGCCCTCTTTTAGTGTGGGAATTTTAGAAATTGTTTCTTCTTTGTCATCTTCATAAACTTTCAAAAAACCGTCAAATTCAACTTTTGAAGAACCGGTTTTAAATGTATATTGATTTGCTTCAATTTCTACGTTTAAATTTTTTATTTTTGCATTTTCCATTTGAGAAGCCATAAAACGCGTCCATATAAGTTTATAAAGACGGTACTGTTCGCTTGAGAGGTATTTTTTAATACTTTCGGGCGTTCTTGTTATATATGAAGGGCGAATGGCTTCATGAGCATCTTGAACGTTTTTCTTTTTATTTTTATTGTAGTCGTTTGGAGTTTTTGGATAATATTTTTCGCCGTAGTTATAAATAATAAATTCTTTTGCTGCACTAACTGCATCTTCAGATATCCTTGTTGAATCTGTTCTCATATAAGTTATAAGCCCCACGGCTCCTTCTTCGCCAAGCTCAATTCCTTCATACAGTTTTTGTGCAATCTGCATTGTTTTTGAAACGCCGTATCCTAATTTGCCGCTTGCTTCCCTTTGCAGGGTAGAAGTTATAAAAGGCGGCTGCGGGCTTCTTTTTGTATCGCGCGGGGTAATTTTTGAAACCGTATATTTTGCGTTTTCTAAATCTTTTAGAATTTTGTCCGCTTCTTCTTTATTGTTAATTTGAATTTTATTATCTTTATATTTTATCAATTCGCTCACAAAATCAAAACCGCCCTTTGAAAGAAGCGCCTCTATATTCCAATATTCAACCGGAACAAAAGCTTCAATTTCTTCTTCGCGCTCAACTATCATCCTGAGCGCAACGGATTGAACTCTGCCCGCGGATAATCTGTAATTACGGAGTTTTTCCCAGAGTATAGGGCTTATTTTAAAACCTACCAATCTGTCTAAAATTTGGCGGGTCTGCTGGGCGCTTACTTTAAGCATATCAATTTGTCTGTAATTTTGAACCGCATTTTTAATTGCGTTAGGCGTGATTTCATTAAATTCAATTCTGAAAATTTTATCATCCGGAACGTTTAAAACTTCCCTGACATGCCAGGCTATTGCCTCGCCTTCACGATCGGGGTCAGATGCTAAATATATTTTATCTGCGGACTTTGCAAGTTTATTTAAAGTATCTACCACTTTTTGTTTTTCGGGTATTACGGTGAAAGTGGGCTTAAAATTATTTTCTACATCAAACCCTAAGCCTTTCGGGGGCAAATCTCTTATGTGTCCGTAACTTGCCTCTATTATGTAATTATCTCCGAGTATTTTTTTAATTGTTTTTGATTTTGCGGGTGATTCCACTATTACAAGAGTTTTTTTTGAATTTGTTTTTGCCATTTTAATTCCCCGATATGTAGTAAAGACCGTTTTTTTGAACTATCAAGCCGGATAATTCCATTTCGGTCAATTTTATCATTAGCTCATTTATACCAATATCAAGTTTTATATTCAACCCCTCTATTGAAATTTCATTTAACGAAATAAGTTCCAAAATTTGTTTTTCAATTCCGGAAAGGCTTGCCCTTGCTTTATTTTCATTAATTATTTCCCAATTTAAGATATTTAAAATATCTTCCGTTTTTGTAACAACCCAGGCGCCGTTTTTAATTAAATGATAAATTCCTTCGCAGTTTGGATTTGTAATCAGCCCCGGCATACACATTAATTCCTTGCCCTGTTCAAGAGCAATACGTGCCGAAATCATTGCGCCGGAGTGTTTTTTTGCTTCTGTAATTAATACTCCTTTTGATAGTCCGCACACAAGCCTGTTTCTTTGAGGAAAATTTTGCGGAAGCGGGGCAAAATCGTTTGGATATTCGGAAAATATTATTCCGCCGTTATTTTCAATATCCTGATATAATTTTTTATTGCTGTGAGGATATGTAAAATTAAGCCCCGAACCGATAACTGCAATGGTTTTTAAATTATTTTCAAGGGCGGCTTTATGCGCGCTTGTATCAATTCCCTCTGCAAGTCCTGAAATAATAACGATGTCTGTATTTTTAAACCCTGAAATTATTCTTGATGTGTTTAATTTTGCAGATTCGGTCGCTTTTCTTGAGCCTACTACGGCAAGAGTTTTTTCAAAATTTATTTTATCAAAAGAGCCTTTATAAAAAAGCGTAACGGGAAAATCTTCAATATTGCGGAGTGGCTCAGGATAATTTTTATCTTCATAAGTTATATATTTTGTTTTTGATTTTTGAACGGAAGAAGAAATATCATCTAAGTTAATATTTCTCAATTCATTCAAAAAATTGTTCGGTATTTTAATATTCGGGTACATTTGTGAAAATTGGTTCAAATCTTCTTTATCCGCTTTAAATGTGCGGATAATATCAAAGTTAAAAAATTCAAATATTTTTGCCTTAAAAAGAGGGTTGTTTACAAGAATATGGCTCATTCCAAGATAAAATTTATTTTTATCGGGATTTTCTTCAAAATTTAATTTGCCCTGCATTACTCCATATCCTTTAGTTCTTTAGTAACGGATTTTTTGTTGAAGGTTAAAGTTTCTTGATTTGAAACAGCATTTTCCAAACTGTCTTTGTATTTTGCCAAAAATCCCTTTTTTTTGAAAATCATTGCGTTTAAATAATACCAATCACCGTTTTTTCCGGCTTCTTCAGCCATTTCTTCAAGAACATCCTGCGCCATTTGAATATCATCCAATTTCATATACAATTGGCATAACAGTTTATATGCTTCCATATCCTTTTTATTTTTTTGCAGTGTCATATTAAGCATTATAACCGCATTTTCATAATCTTCTTTTTTATAAAAAATTTGCGCTAAATTAAAATACGCCCAGGAATAATCGCCCGATAATGTTATTACTTTTTTGTATTCTTTTATTGCCTCATCCGTCATATTTTTCTTATGATACATATTGCCCAGATGAAAATGCGCGTAATAATCATCGTCATTTAATAAAATTGCACGTTTAAAACATTTTATGGCATTATCAATTTCATTTTTTTTAATATAAACGCACCCCAAACAAAAAAATGAATTTGAATCATTTACTTCAAGACAAATGACCTTTTTAAATTCTGAAACAGCCTCGTCATACATATTAAGTGCATCATAGCAAAGAGCAAGATTATAAATAAAATCGCCCTCATCCGGCTTTAATTCAACCGCTTTTTTATAAGCTTCAAGAGCAAGCTTGAATTCCTTTAATTTTTCAAAGCAAATTCCCAAATTAAAATAAAGATTTGCATCTTCTTTAAAAAATTTTAAAAGATAATAAAAATGCTTAACGGCGGCTTCCGTAAAACCGTAATCAGAGCATAACATGGCATATTCGCGCCTTGCCTGAAAATTAGTGGAATCGCTTTCGATATTTCTTTTTAACTGTTCAAACCGCTGAAGTTCATTCATTTTTTTCGTTTAATTTATCAAGGTCTAAAACGGTTGTTTCGCCGGATAAATCAATAATATTAATTTTACTGTTATCTTCAGGATCGTCATCTTTATCTAAAACAATATTTTCAATAACTATTTGCGCCATATCAAGAGCAACTTTCTGCCTTGTTTCGGGGGAACAATTTTCAAGCATTTGTATTGCGGTTCTGACTGTTTTTTCAAGGTCATACCAACGATTTACGCCCTTCTGAATAACCCCTTCTTCAACGGCGTTTGTAATATCTTCAATACTTTTAAATTCATTTGATTTGATATTATGTTCAATTATAACTTTAATAAGATTCAGGGCAACTTGAATTTGGGTTGCATCATCGGAATTTGCAAGCGTACGCATTGACATAGACAAAACAGGGTCTTTATCATACCATCTTGAACAATACTCTTTCATTTAATCTGTAACCTCAACTACCCGAATCTGAATCGGACTCCCCTACCGCCTTTTGGATAATTCCAATCCAATGAATTCATTGGACAGCATATCCTGCAAGTTCCGCATTCCAGACAGTTTTCAAAATCTACCGTCGGAATTTCGTTTCCGTTTTCAAAATTATAGACATCAGCAGGACAAAAATATGCACATTCTTTTGTTTTGCATTTTTTGCACAACTCAATATCCAGCTTGATATGGCTCTTATTATCGCAGATAAACCGTAATGTGGCAAGCTTTTCATCAATATTAACAATTAAATCATTATTTTTATCCATATAACTATATTATAGCCCCAAATACGCATTTTACAAAACTTATAACATCATAAACAAGTTCTTTGAATTTTCTTTCCCTGAAAAACGAAACTAAAAACTTCCGGTATTCACTTTTTTTGGAAATATTTTGAGCGCTTGTCCAAATATTAAAAAATTCATCTATTTTTTTAGGATAAAAGGAAAAAATGGATTTTCTTCTGTCAAAAAGAGTGCCGATTACATTTTTATACGTTTTAATATCTGAAATAACAAAGC
>JAJQDG010000232.1 GCA_021202305.1 Candidatus Gastranaerophilales bacterium | reverse complement strand
CCTTAACATAAAAAAACAGATAAATTTACTGACCGTTTCAACGGTTAATTCTTGAGATTTGGCTGAGTTTGAATATTGAAAATAAAAAAATAATTGTAAATGAGCAAGCCTGCGAAAAATATAACGGCATTTGGCTTGAAAAAAGTATATCAATTTAAAATTAAATCTTGTGTTCAGCCGGACGCTGCATTTTATTGTTTGAATTAAATCATAAAGATACAAGATACTAAAGACAACCGGCAAAAAACGACGGATAAAGCCGGATTAAATCATAAAGATATAAATAGACCAAAGCCCGTAAACATGCTTAAACGAGAATTATTTTTTAAAGGAAGCCTATAATTTTGCAAAATATTTATTAAATTCGGTTTGGGCTTCATAATTATAAGCAGCCTGCAATAGCAAATTATCATTAAAGCAATCCGCTAAAAGGTGCGCTCCGATTGGCATGCCTGATTTATCAAACCCGCAGGGTATACTTATTGCCGGAGAACCTATGAGGTTTGCACAAATTGTACCTACATCAGTAAGATACATTTTTATAGGATCATCATTTCTCGAGCCAAGCTCAAACGCGGTATTAGGGCATGTCGGCGAAACAAGAAGGTCAACCTCTTTAAATGCGCGGTCAAAATCTTCCTTAACAAGCCTTCTCATTTGCTGCGCTTTTTTGTAATAGGCATCGTAATATCCGCTTGAAAGTGCGTAGGTACCAAGCATAATGCGTCTTTTAACTTCATCCCCGAAACCTTCCTGCCTTGTTTTTGTGTACATTTCCATAAGATTTGAAGGGTTTTTTGTGCGATAGCCGTATTTTACGCCGTCAAATCTTGCAAGGTTAGAGCTTGCTTCAGCGGTTGCAACGATATAATATATCCCGATTGAATGTTTTAAAAGCGGCAGGGAAATTTCTTTAATTGTGCAGCCCGATTTTTCGTAAATTTTAACTGCCGATATAATTGCATTTTTAACGTCTTCATCAACGTCATCGGTTAAAAGTTCTTTTATAACGCCTATTTTCAAGCCTTTAACAGGATTTTTTAATGTACCGAGCGGATTTTCGATTTTCATATTCAAAGAGGTGGAATCTTTTTTGTCGTTCCCCGCTATTGCAAAATAAAGATTTGCAACATCTTCCACACATCTGCCAAAAGGACCTATCTGGTCCAGAGAAGAAGCAAAAGCTATAAGCCCGTATCTTGAAACACGCCCGTATGTAGGTTTAAAGCCCGTTATGCCGCAAAAACTTGCAGGCAGCCTGATAGAACCGCCTGTATCGGAACCGAGCGCCAAATAAGATTCTAATGCGGCAACACTGGCAGCAGAACCGCCCGAGGAACCGCCGGGGACTTTATTCAGATTATATGGATTATGCACTTTTTTAAATGCTGAATTTTCATTGCTTGAACCCATGGCAAATTCGTCAAGATTGGTTTTACCGATAACCGGTATTAAATTTTCTTTCAATTTTAAGCTGACTGTTGCATCATAAGGCGAAACAAAGTTTTCTAAAATTTTGCTTGAGGCGGTTGTTTTATACCCTTTTAAATTAATATTATCTTTAAGCGCAAGCGGGATACCTGCCAGTGGGGGCAAATTTTCGCCTTTGGCGATTTTTTCATCAACTTTTTTTGCTGTTTCGAGGGCATATTCTTTTGTTAAGCAATTGTACGCACCAATCTTTTCTTCAATCGTATCTATTCTTTTATATGCGGCATCTACTAAATCCTGCGCGGAAACTTCTTTTTTAAGAAGCATTTGCCTGATTTCAACCGCTGTCTTTTTCAATAATTCCATAAAACTTGCTCCCTTGTTTTTGATAAAATTATTCTATGTCAAACATTGAAAAAGGTAAATACGGGGAAAAATTAGCCTCTCAATATCTTATAAAGAACGGATACAGAATAATTGAAACAAATTATAAATATTCGCGCCTCGGGGAAATTGACATAATTGCGCTTTATAAAGACGAACTTTGTTTTGTGGAAGTAAAAACAAGAAGCTCAAATAAATTTGGCGCGCCGTTTGAGGCAATTACGCGCGATAAGCTCCAAAAAATGATTGTCTGCATGAAAAATTATTCACAAAATTCCAATTTGAAATTCAAACGGTGCAGAATAGATGCCATTTCAGTTGAAATAGGCGGTAAAAGCCCCGTAATAAAACACATTAAAAATGTTGAGCTTTAAAAACTGAATACCTTAAAAAATATAAAATGCCTGAGCCTGAACATATGCCCGCCGGGCTAATGGCAGAAAAAGGCGGCAGTAGGCTTTCCTTCAAATTTTAAGGTATTCTCATTATTAAAATCAAATGCAGTTTTTAAGATTTATTTTTTTAGATTTAATTAAAATCAACTAATTAATTCATCCGTTTATTAATTTATTCTCTCAACCCTAATCTCACAGCCACAGTGCAGCTTGCATTTTTGTTTTTTGTATTTAGAGTCTGCATTAAAAATTAAAATTTTTCTTTAGTAAGCTCAATTTATATTTTATTGCACCCGCATA
>JAJQDG010000055.1 GCA_021202305.1 Candidatus Gastranaerophilales bacterium | reverse complement strand
GTAAGTTTATCATAAATTTCAATCAGCTTTTGCTTTGAATAATCAGTCGAATTTTTATGCTCGTAATCAAAAAAGTCTTCTAATTCAATATTTAAACATTTTGCAATTTTTTCTAAATTTGATAATAAGGGAAAATTTTTCCCCGATTCTATTTTACTTATAGATTGCGGTTCAATGCCCGCTATTTCAGCTATTTGCTCCTGTGTAAGCCCGAGGTTTTTTCTTATTTGTCTAATTCTTTTGCCAAGCAGTTCTTTTTTATCCATTTTAAACTAACCCTGTAATAAATTTTATAATAACAACCCTGCGCAGCTATTTACATATATTTCTAAGTTATATTATTGACATTATGAACGTACAATGTTAATATGTTAATGTCTAAGTTGTTTTTTTGGTAATTTTATGACTAGAAATATAAATCTATTGCCCGTTATACTCATACACTGCACTTTTAATTCAATAAAATCCCGCATCAAAGCAAAAATGCCTGCTTTCACCCTTGCAGAAGTTCTTATCACCCTTGCCATAATAGGCGTTATTGCTGCAATGACAATACCTGCTGTTTTAAACCACACAAAAGAAACGCAATTAAAAACAGGTTTAAAAAAGGCGCAATCTATACTATCAGAGGCACTTCAACTAATGATTTATGATACAGGAGTAATTCCTACTGCGCAAAATTACACAGACGCAACCTTTTTGCCAACATTTGCAACATACATTTCACAGCTTAGAGACTGCGGTTATCACAGCTGCGTTACTTTTAATTCAGAAGAAAGCACCGAACTGCTTGAAAATTGTGCAACTAAAACTTATCGTAACTATAATAATACGAATTACGCTAATGGCTGCGTATTTAATGAAGGGCAAACTATCCTTGCTGACGGTATGCTTCTTATGGTTCAAATTAATTCATCCAGAGAGGAATTATTCTTGTCATTTGATGTTAACGGCATTGGAAATAAACCAAACAAATTGGGGCATGACCTTTTTACCTTTCAAGTAATGGCAGATACAGGCGAATTAAAACCCATGGGCGCATCAAATACAGCGTATCCAAGTAGGAGTTACTGTTCAAAGACATCATCTTCCAGTGTCAACGGCGTGGGCTGCACTTATAAAGCGCTAACCGAAAAAGATTATTTTAAAAATCTGCCGTAAGGTTTGAAGGAGCCGGAATTTTTGCCCCCTGCGGCAATATATCTTTTGCATAGACCGGAATAAATTATAAAAAACCTTTCCAAAAAAGCCCGCTGTCAACATCAAAGTCATGAAGCATTCGGGGTGAAAAAACTGTTTTTAAAAAACGCATTATAAAATAATCTCTATCAATGACGCATCAAGCGCCTCAAAATACTTACATTTGGCATTCCATGAAAAATTTGTACCCAGTATACCCTGATATCCAAGGTTGGATATTTTTTGCTGCATATATTTAACCATGATGGCACCATCAAGATCTTCATGTCCATATTCAAATCCTAATTCTTCTAGAAACAATAATATTGAACCATGATTTTTCGTTTTTATTGCATCAAGTACACTTGTGTCTGCCAATGCAATATCGCCGTTAAATTTTACGGTAACTATCGCATCTCCGTATGGACTGGTTCTATTTTTGGTTGAAAAATATACACCGCCCGCGCCCTCAGTTCCGTTTTTCGGGAAGATGGTTGTATCAAATCCGTTTTCTAAAATAGAAGCTTTTGCTTCTTCAGTAGTACAGTGATAAAAAGTATCAATATCACCGTCATATTGTTCCGGCAATTCATCAAGGGAAATTATATTTGTTATAAAAATAATTTTTCCAACAGGCTGCTTAAATCATTTGCCAAAATTTCCTCTGATACGGGAACAGAGGTCGCCCCCGATATAAAGTTTGCGGGGATTATATCCGCATAGACAAACTCTATAGGAGAAGTTTGATAGTATTTTGATATTTTATCAAGAGAAAGCCCCTTATACATGCCATTTGGATTAACAACTTCATTGCAAAGATCTTGTACTGCTTCATGGCATGCATCAAGATATGACCTGAATTTTACTTTTGAAACATCAAAATTGGAAGTTTGAATTTTTAATGCAACAATTTCTTCTCCACCTCCTGAAGTATACCCTAAAAGTGCTTTGCCTATATCATCAATATTTGATAATTCTTCATTGCCGCCGGTATTTATCCAATTTTGAACAAAATTATCCTTGTCTATCATATAAACACCTTGACACGAATACGGCGTATCAGGGGATTCTACAGTCGACAGTCTTATTTCTCCACTTTGCATTATTCCGTCATAACCATTCTTGGATGTTAAATGATAAAGATATTCAGGAAGTTCTTCAGAGATATCTTGAGTATTGTTTGCGGTTGCTGCTGTCATGGAGCCGGAAGCGGATTGTGTTAATCTTGTTTCAGGCGTATCAGTTTTTACAGGTTCTGCACCGGTGTTTGCGGTTGTTTTGACATCAGGCGTATCTGCTTTTCCGGCAGCGCTTGCTTCACCTTCGCCTGATTTCATTT
>JAJQDG010000079.1 GCA_021202305.1 Candidatus Gastranaerophilales bacterium | reverse complement strand
GAATTAACAGCTCAAGAACCTCTATTGTCGTTTTTGGCAGACAAATAGCGCAATTTGAATATTAAATTGCTTTTTAAAAAGCGGCTTTTAGAGGGTGCGGAAAAATTAAAACCTCCCCGCAAACCCTAAAAATTATCATCTTCTTGAATTGAACTTTACAAACAGTTTTAAAATTTCAATATAAAGCCAAACAATTGTTACCATTAAAGAAAAGGCACCGTACCATTCAAAATCTTTTGACAAATTCCTTGCCTTCAATCGTTCTATTGTAGAGAAATCTATAATAAAATTGAGTGCAGCAATTGAACAAACAAATGCACTGAAAAGAATCCCCACAGGGGTAGATTGCATAAGCATGGAAGAACTTTCGGGCTTTATGAAACTCAAAACCAGAGTTACAAGATAAATCACAAGTATTGCAAAGGTTGCGGCAATTATCGTTGCAGAAAATTTTTCCGTGCAGCGAATAATTTTAGCCGAATACAAGAATAACATTACAAATAACGTTACAAAAGTTGCGCAAACAGCATTTACAACAATTTCCATACTGTATGCAGAACCTATAACAGCGCTTATTCCGCCTATTGCAAGCCCCTCAAGCGCAGCATAGCAAATTGAAAGCGGAGCAGTCCATTTTATATTTTTGTTAAAAACAATAAAAAATCCAACTCCAAGCGCAGCAAAGATGGCAGCCTGACCAATCATTAAGGCTTTATCAATAAAACCTTGCAGAACAAGCCCGAATGAATAAAATGAAGCAGCCATTATAACTGCAAGTAAAAATACCGTTTTTATAGCTGTGCCTGAAATACTCATTTGTTCAAGAGAATCTCCCGTTTGAACAAATTTATCGGCAACGTTTTCGTTTAATGCGGGGTTTGACATATTTATTTTCTCCTTCCGTAACATTATATCATAATAATTAAACAAATGTAAAAAAATGTAAAAATTATACTTCCCTTTATCAAAATGGCAGTTTTTTTATACTTTATTGGTATGTGGAAGGTTAGTGGAAAATATTTCAATTGAATAGTATAAAACCATACAATTTTGGTGTTGAATCAATTCATCAGCGTTATGCGCAGCCGGATAATTCCGACCGCACTTTGTATATTATGAATTCAAAACCCGATTATTTTGCGCATTCAAATCCGGTAAAAAAGAGTGTTGTCGGGACTGCTGTTGATAATTTGCTTTGCCGCTATTCCCCTGAACTTTATATAAACAAATATTTAAACGAAGATTCAATAAAAAAAGCCGTTCAGCAAAACCCGAATATAAAATCAATTCTTGAATCGAAAGGACTGGAGCCTGAAATACATATGGAAAATATAACAGGCAAAAATAAAGAACATTTTCTTACAACTTACGATAAGGCAAAAGAATTGGGCGGAAACCTTACGGGTGGCGAATACGATGTTCTTTTGCAATCTGCATTGCTTCATGATATAGGCAAGGCGCTTATACCGCCTGAAATTTTAAACAAACCGGGGCGCCTAACAAAGGAAGAACGCGAAATTGTAAACTTACATGCTTATGCGGGTGCCGAAATTCTAAAAGGGGAGGGTCTGCCCCCTAAAGTTGTTGAAGCTGTCAGGCTGCACCATACTCCATACAGAAATCAAGAGGCCTTAGGCAATAAAACTTCGCAGATTTTATCGGTTGCAGACGTATACAGCGCTCTTAAAGAATTTCGTCCTTATAAATCAAGTTATAGCGATGATAAGGCGTATGAAATTATGCGCAATGATGAAAAATTAAATCCAAAAATTGTTGAACAGGCGTTTCCTGAGATAAAACTGCCTTTGGAAAGCGCCTAAAATCAGCCGTTGTTAAAAATTCAGCATTTTTAAACTTTTATAAAATATTTATTTCTCAACTTGATTAGCACAGTCAAATTCTCCATATATAATTTTCAGATTTTTCAAAATATTTGTATTTTCAACCAATAAAAAACCGCCCCATAAGGCGGTGTTCATTTGGTTAATTCTTCTTTCTATGCATTGAATGCTGATACTACAGGTGTATTTATATTACTTGAAGTCTGTATTTTATTAATATAAACAAATGTCCAAGAAAACATTACTATAGTCATTAACAGCAAACTTGAAAGAAGAATATTTGCCATTTTTATTTCGCTCATTTTTTCTACCTCGTCCTCGTGAGCCTGCTTTTTGAGGCTCACTCTCTATTTCTACTCCAATTATTATTACGCAGTTATACAGAAATTACTGTTACTGTTTGTTGATGCCAGCTGCCCTGATGTTTCTTCGGGTTTATAGTTGTCGAACAAACTGCCGTCAACACCGTTTACTTCGCGTCCGTCGAACAAATTGCCTTCGTTGCAAGCTAAAGAACCGCTTGTTTCTTCAAGCCCGTTGCTTGCTAAAGAACCTGCCGTTTCTTCAAGACCATTAGTGCCTGAAAGCCATTCCATATTTTGGAAGGGGTTTGTACCAATTGCGCCTACGCCATCAATTCCTGACATTTTATTTCTCCTTTTGTTATTAAGTTCCGCTTACATATATAT
>JAJQDG010000083.1 GCA_021202305.1 Candidatus Gastranaerophilales bacterium | reverse complement strand
CCGCTATGCGGGTAATTTTTGTACAAAATAAAAGAAATTATTATAGACGGTGCGGAAAAATCCAAAATGCGGGTTTTTTATGCAAATTTTCCGATTTAAAATCTTATTATAAAGGCAATTTTTATGATTATCCCCAAAAATTTTGCATTTCTGTTCACTCTTTTTATATCGCCTGCGTTTGCTTATAATATCTCCTGGTTTGATAATTTTAACGACCCTGTTTTAAGCGGATATATTGAAGAAGCTCTAAATCTAAATAAAGATATACTGATTGCACGAAAAAACATTTTAAAATACAGACAGGAAAAAAACTTGAATATTTCTGCGGAATTTCCTGAAATTGACGTTGGAGCCGACTATTTGCTTTTAAAAATACCGAAAACGGCAATTCCGAGAAACGATATTCAAACAAACAGTTTTGCGCTGCCTTTTATAACAGTCTGGGAGGCGGATTATCTTGGAAAAAACTATAATAAAATTCAAAAGTCGCGCCTTGATATTGAAAATGCAGTTTATGAACTTGAATCAACCGGCATAATCGTTGCAAGTGATGTAGCTGAAGCGTATTTTAATATTTCTAATTTAAATAAGCAGATTGAATTTCAAGAAGAAATTAAAAACCTTCGCCAAAAAAATCACGCAAGAAAAGAAAAAATGCTGAAAAACGGAACAATTTCCAAAACCGAATTTAATGAAAGCGAAAATGTGCTTTTAAGTGAAATTAATCTAATCAATAATTTATACAAGGAACGCAGAATTTTTTTAACGCAGCTTGCGTTTTTGCTTGGTAAAACTCCTGATATTACCGATAAAATTATTGTTACCCCTTTTGAAAATATAAATTTTACGGGCGAATATCCAGATACGCTTCATGGAGATATTATTTTTTGCCGCCCCGATATTATGCAAAAAGAAAATGAAATGAAAAAAGCAAGAATTGATATAACTATTGCAAAAAAAGAATTTTTTCCGCAAATCACTATAGCTGGCGTTATGGTTTTTTCTACCATTGTGCAGAATTTCGGCTGGGACGGCGTTTTTGCGGCTTTAAGCGCGGGCGCATTTCAAAATTTGTTTGACGGCGGAAAGAGAATTTTTACTTTAAAGAAAAGAAAAATCGAATTTGAAAATGCAGTTGAAGAATATTTAAAAACACAGCTTACAGCTTTAAAAGAAATAAATGACGCGCTTTTTACCCTGAAAAAAGATTTTGGCTTGTATAAAAATAATGAAAAAATGAGCGCGCTTGAAAATGATAATTTTGTTAGAGCCATAAAATCCTACGAAAGCGGAGTGAAAAATTTTATTGAATATTCAGATGAAAATATAAACAGCTTAAAACAGGATATGGAGCTTATAAAATCGAAAAATCAAAATTTTATTAATCTTCTTTCCTTGTATAAAGCCTCGGGCGGAGCGCTTTAAATGTTGAAAAGAGTATTAATTATCGCATTTACCGTTCTTTTGCTTATATTTATTATTTGTTTTTTTCTGTTTCAAAATCGGGGGGAAAAACCGATTATACTTTACGGAAATGTTGAAATACGCCAGAGCGATCTTGCTTTTCGCGTTTCAGGGCGCCTTTTAAAACTTTATGCGGAAGAAGGAGATGAAGTAAAAGAGGGCATGCTGCTTGCGGAAATTGACCCCGACACCTATAAAACCGCGCTTTTGCGGGCAAAGGCTTCCGTAAAAGAAAAACGCGCGCAAAAACTTCAAAAAAAGGCGGTTTATGAATTTAATTATCCCTTATGCAAAGATTATACGGTGTCAAAAGAGGAATGTTCAAATCTTAAATACGACAGGGATTTTGCCAGCAGCGCATACGATTTTTCTTTGTCTGAACTTGAACAGGCGGTTATAAATTTGAACGATACAAAGCTCTATGCACCTTATGACGGCATTATTTTAAGCAGAATTCGCGAAAAGGGAAGTATTTTAAGCACAAATGACATTGTATATTCAATTTCAATGATAGAACCTGTCTGGATTAGAGCCTACGTTGAAGAAAAACAGCTGGGGCGTATTAAATTGGGTCAAAAAGCGCTTGTATATACGGATGCCCGCCCAAAAAACCCGTATATTGCGCATGTCGGATTTGTTTCCCCCGTTGCGGAATTTACTCCGAAAACCGTTGAAACAACAACTTTGCGCGCGGACTTAGTTTACAGATTAAGAATAATAATTGATAAAACAGATCCCTTTTTAAGGCAGGGAATGCCCGTTACAGTGAGGTTATCAGATAATGAATGAGCTTTTAAGCGTAAAAAATTTAACAAAAACATTCTTTGAATTAAGACCCGAAAAAACGCCCTCCTTTATTTTAGATAATATTTCTTTTAATTTAAAAAAAGGCGGTAAAATCGCGCTAATAGGCCCTGACGGTTCAGGAAAAACAACGCTTTTAAGGCTTTTATCGGGATTACTTCTGCCTGATGAATACTGTCTTAAAAAAGAAATAAATTCTATTTTAATAGAAAATATAAAACCTTATAAAAACCATGAAAAAATAAAAAAAATAATAGGATATATGC
>JAJQDG010000187.1 GCA_021202305.1 Candidatus Gastranaerophilales bacterium | reverse complement strand
AAAAGAATATCATTTTTTATTATTTTTGTATCGTCAGCAACCGGCCATTTTTGTTCATGGATTGAACCTTTGCCGTTTAATGTTTGATAAATTTCTTCAGACATAAAAACCGCAACCGGCGAGATTAATTTTAATAGAATGACAAGCGCAAAGCTTAATACATCATAATTAATTGTGTTTTCATCTCTTATATATTCATAAATCGCATTTGTTAATTCGCGATATTTTGAAACTACCGTATTAAATTGAAATTCATTTTCAATATCGCCCGTAATTTTCTTTATGGCAAGATGAACCTCGCGGATTAAGTCAGAAGAAGGTTTATCCGGTTTATCGGGCAATTTGTATTCAAGTTTTATTTTATCTTGAAATCTTGAATACAGCCTGTAAACACGGCATAAAAATTTATAGCAGCCCTCAACTCCCGCATCCGACCAATCAAAATCGCGTGCAGGAGGAGAATCGGAAATAATAAAAAGGCGCGCCGTATCTGCACCGTAGGTTGCAAAAATTTCATCCGGATCAACCGTATTTCCCTTTGATTTGGACATTTTTGAGCCGTCTTTCAGAACCATTCCCTGTGTCAAAAGATTTTTAAAAGGCTCATCAAAATCTAAAAGCCCGATATCCCGAAGCGCCTTTGTAAAAAATCTTGAATATAAAAGGTGCAAAATGGCATGCTCAATTCCGCCTACATATTGATCAACCGGCAGCCAATGGTTAACAAGAGCCTTATTAAAAGGTTCCTTATCATTTTTTGCATCGGAATAGCGCATATAATACCAGCTTGAGCACATGAATGTATCCATGGTATCCATTTCGCGTTTTGCACTTGCACCGCAAACAGGACAGGTTGTATTAACAAATGTTTTGCTTGTTGCAATAGGAGATTCGCCCTTTACGGTGAAATCAACGTCTGTTGGCAGCTTAACGGGAAGATTTTTGTCAGGAACAGGCACACAGCCGCATTTTTCACAGTAAACAACAGGTATAGGCGCACCCCAGTACCTTTGTCTTGAAATAAGCCAATCGCGCAATCTGTATTGTGTTTTTGCCTGTCCAAAACCGTTTTTTGCAGCATACTCAATTATTTTTTTCTTGGCATCTTCATTGAAAAGCCCCGAAAATTCGCCCGAATTAACAAGTACTCCTGGTTCGGTGTATGCTTTATCATCAGAATAATTTTCGCCATTTATAACCTGAATAACGGGCAGATTAAATTTTACCGCAAAATCAAAATCACGCTCATCATGCGCAGGTACCGCCATAACAGCGCCGGTGCCGTAATCTGCAAGCGCATAATCTGCAACCCAAATAGGGCAAATACGCCCCGTAAAAGGGTTTATAATGTGCGTACCCAAAGGAGTACCGGTTTTTATACGTTCATTTGACTGACGTTCAATTTCGGACATTTTTTTTGCATTTTCACGGTATTCATTAACGGTCTTTTGGTTTTCTTTTGTTGTTAATTTTTCAATATCTTTATATTCAGGCGCCACAACAAGATATGTAATGCCGTACACGGTGTCGGGACGTGTTGTATATACAGGAATTTCAAGCCCCTCAATTTCTTTTACTTTGAATTTTAAAATTGCACCATGGGATTTTCCTATCCAGTTTGCCTGCATGGTTTTAACATTGTCGCCCCAGCCTTCAAGTTTACTTAAATCTTCAAGCAAAACCTCGGCATAATCTGTTATCTTTAAAAACCATTGTGTCAAATTTTTCTTTGTAACTTCATGGGCGCAACGCCAGCATTTACCTTCTATCACCTGTTCATTTGCAAGAACGGTGGCACATTCTTCACACCAATTTACAGGCGCCTGCTTTTTATACGCAAGCCCTTTTTTATACAATTGAATAAAAAGCCATTGGGTCCATTTGTAATAATCTTCCTTGCAGGTAGTGGCTTCCCTGTCCCAATCAACAGAAAGCCCGAGCATTTTAAGCTGCTTTTTCATATATTCAATGTTATCCGTTGTCCATTTTGCAGGGTCAACCCCATGCTGAATTGCAGCATTTTCAGCCGGCATGCCAAAACTGTCCCAGCCCATAGGGTGCAAAACATTAAAGCCCATTGCGCGCTTAAACCTTGCAATGACATCTGTTATTGTATAGTTTCTAACATGCCCCATGTGCAATTTGCCTGACGGATAAGGAAACATTGAAAGTGCATAATACTTCGGTTTATCAGAAATATCGGGGGTTTTATACGTTTGATTTTTATCCCAAAATTCCACCCACTTTTTTTCAATCTTTGTAGGATAGTATTCAGCCTGCAGCATGGTTAGTTCCTTTTTTAAATACCTATCCATTATACTACGTAAATAATGAGCCGGATATTTTTTTGATATTGAGCCGGCATTAAAAATTAAAATTTTTAACAGGAGTTCCCTATTTCGTATTGTCATAACGGGCAATATAAAATATATATTTTTATCTTAATCTATAAAAAGGCATGGAAAACAATACAAAAAAGGGAGTTTATCAAAAACCCCCATTTCCCCATAAAAAAAATCTTTTTCAATACTTACTTT
>JAJQDG010000194.1 GCA_021202305.1 Candidatus Gastranaerophilales bacterium | reverse complement strand
ATTTTCATTTAAAAAATTTTTTAAAATTCAACAATCGGAATTAAAATTGTAAAGCAGGTACTTTTATTTCCTTTTGTTTTTGATGTAAAACTTATTTTTCCTTTATGTTTTTCAATAATTTTTTTGCAGATTGCAAGCCCCAGCCCCGTTCCTTCGCCTATTTTTTTTGTGGTAAAACCGGCAGTAAAAATCTTTTTTTTATCGGCTTCTAAAATACCCGTACCGTTATCAGTTATTTTTATAACAAGATTATCACCCTCTTTTTTGGTTAAAATTTGAATTTCGCCTTTATATTTTCCGCTGTTTGCAGCTTTCTCTTTTTCAATGCTTTGTATGCCGTTCATTAAAATATTTAAAAATACCTGATTTAACATATTCGGATAACATTTAATTTCGGGAATTTCGCCGTAGTTTTTAATAATCGTAATATCTTTTTTTGTCCTGTGGCGGAGTATTTCAAGTGTCAAATCAAGTTCTTTATTTATATCGGCGCTTTGAACAACAGTTTCATCCAGCCGCACAAACCTTTTTAGGGATTGAACAAGGTTAGTAATTCTTTTAATTGCCTCATAATCTACACTCAGAGCGCCTTCAATTAATTCATATATATCGCCATTTATTTTGGTTTCTATTTTTTTTGAAAGTTTTTTTAAGATTTCATTATTTGCGCTTATGGATGCAAGCGGTGTATTTATTTCATGGGCAACAGAAGCAATTAATTGCCCCAGAGATGCCATTTTCTCTGAATTAATAAGCTGTAATTGGGTTTCTTTTAATTCATTTAAGGTTTTTTGCAATTTTTCTTTCTGATTATTTATCTGCGCAAAAAGATATGCGCCTAAAAATGCATTTGAAATTTGCATGGAAATACTTAATAAAAGCTCTTTTTCAGCTTCCGCGATGTTTTTTTTAGGGGTAAAAATTACAATTATGCCAAATAAATCCCCCTGTTTTACCATGGGCATAATTATTCTTGTGGCAGATGTTTTCATTGGATTTTTAGCTTTTTCATGCTCTTTTAAGAAAAAACCCGTGTGAATTTTTCCTGACAGAAGAATATCCGTGATTTTTTTGCCGTAATAAAGAATATTATCATTGATTTCTGATTTTTCAGGGTATTTATATTCAATCAAAAATTCATTTTCGCCGGTTCTTTTTGCAAAATAAAGCTTATTTGCGCCAAATATAAGAGATAATTCTTTTAAGGCGGTATTTACCATTTTATCTATATCAAGAGTTTGAGAAAGCGTAGTTGAAATTCTGTTTAAAAGTGCCATTTTGACTGCTTGATTTTGCGCTTTAGAATTTGTATTTGAAAATTGCAAATTTTGAGTGCGGAGTTTTTCGTTTTCTTCCATTATTTTTTTGCATTCAAGCTCTTTTGTACAATCGTAAAAATAGATTATCCTGTATTTTTTTATCGAAAACGCTTTTATTATAAAATAAAGCATGCGCCTTTCGGATTCAATATACATTCCATACGTTGTATAAGATTTTTTTGAGTATAAAATGTCATCAAAAGGCGACCAGTTAATATTTTCGCTGTTTAAAAGACAAAAATCAAAATAAAATTTATACCCCAGCCTTTTATATTCAATTAACTCTCCTTTTTCAAGGGCGGAATTAAATACACTTTTAAATGCCCTATTACGGTAAAAACTTCCCGCAATAGAATCATAAATTATTATCGGTTCTTTTAAATTATGGTAAAAACTTCTTAAAAGCGTACTCAAAATGTGAATTCATCCGAAGATTTTTTAACATACAAACCAAAACCCACCGATTTATATGATGAATTTTCTGTTTTCAGGGCAAAGTTTTCTTTATTAAGGTCGTTTACTTTCTGGCGCAGGGTTTCATTTTCCGTTTTGGCTTTGATTAATTCAACAATAACTTCATCAAGCCCGTCAAGCTTTTCTGACAGGACATCCGTTATGCGCGAAACAACGTTATTTTCAATATCTTCAATTTTTCTTATGACGGCAGGCTGCGCATTTTCAACGGAAGAAAAAGAATTAGAAACTTGAAATTTGGGGCTTGAAACTTCAAATGATTTTTGTTTTTTAAAAAGCTTACTTTCTTTTTTTGGTGCAGGATTGAATGTTTCTTCAGAAGGAATACTGAATTTTGGTTCAACAGGGGAAGATTCTTTTTTGAAATCTTCTTTTTCATCCTGCAATTTTTTTGTATATTCATGGAGTTCTTTAACTTTTCTTAAAACATCAACATCGCCCTTAGAAAAATAAATATTGCCAAAACCGTCTTTTTTGGGCTTTAAGCAAGCTTTCTGGCAAAGGGCGGAAACTTCTCTCGCATCGGAATCTAAAATTCTAAGAAGCTGCCCTGCACTTACAACTTCGTCAGGATAATCTGCTTTAACACTCTCCACTTTTATAACATCCTTTAAAACAATCAAGCCAATATAATCATAAATTAAAACCCGAAAAAAAGCTACATTTTGGCAAATTTATTTTTACAAAAATAAATTTAATTATTAGAGGGTGCCTTAAAAACTCAAAATGCGGGAGCGGGAGCGTTCGGTGCAGCCGATAAGCTCATTCCCGCGTTAAACGGCA
>JAJQDG010000230.1 GCA_021202305.1 Candidatus Gastranaerophilales bacterium | reverse complement strand
CTTTTATTCTTGAAATATTGTTCCCTATTCTGCCCAGAGCTTCTAAAACGGGAGTTTCATCACCATTTAGCGCATAATAACTTCCGTATGACAATTCTTTTAATTCCTGCACATTTGATAAAATTTCAAGTTCGTTATTCAGTTCTTCTTCTTCATTTTCTGTTATAGCCGCTTTTTCAATTTCATCAATCTGAAATTTTAAAAATTCTGTTTTATCACGGTTAAAATCTGTTTGGGATTTGATTTTGTCCAGCGTTTTTTTAACTTCAACGTAACGTTTAAAATTGTTTTCCTGCCTCAATAAAAGAGAGCCGTACGTATTTTTTTCAGATTGAATATATAAATCTAAAAGCGTGATATGATATTTTTGCTTGATATAGGTGTACGTTTGAAACTGTGTGTGGATATCAATTAAACGTTCTCTTTCGGATTTTATTTCATCAAGAGTTACAAGCGCCCCGTTAATTCTGCATTTTGTTCCCGTTTGTGATATTTCCCTTGAAATAATCAATTCTTTCCCGCAATCATTAAAAGTAAGTTCAAGCAGGGCATGATTCAGCGGGTTTTTTAGAACATCTTTTGAAGTTTTTGCTCCAAGCGCCGTATCAATTGCTTTTATAATGATGCTTTTGCCGGCGCCCGTTTCCCCGAGAAGCACATTAAAACCATCCGTAAAATTAAGAAGCAATTCATCTATCAGGATAAAATTTTTAATATACAAAGTTTTAATCATGCTCCGGGCGCAACTCCCCAATGCAATTTGCAGCGCAAAATATCATAAAATTCTTTGTTATTGAGAAGCAATAATTTTGCCTTTTTTTCGTGTTTCTTGATTATTACTTTTTCTTTTTTAACGTAAACCAGTTTCCCGTCTGCGATAACTTGAAATTCAGAAGTCAAATTTGAATGTATTTCAACCGTATCATCAGCCGAAACAACAATCGGGCGGGCGCTTAGAGTGTGTGCGCAGATTGGAACTATAGTGATACATTCAATCTCAGGCGCAATAACAGCGCCGCCTGCCGAAAGATTATACGCCGTAGAACCCGTTGGGGTAGAGATAATAAGCCCGTCCGCAAGATACGAACAAACTTGCTTTCCGTTAATAAAAAGTTCAAGATCCGAAGTAGTTGAGCAGTCAATATCTTTTATTACTATGTCATTGAGTGCGGGTGAACCGTCAAGCGCAGATAACATCATGCGTTCTTCAATTCTGAATTCGCCTGCATTTAATTCCGCTAAAACAGAATCGCATTCATTCAAATCTGCCTGTGATAAAAAGCCAAGTCTGCCCATATTGAAGCCAAAAACGGGCATATCGTATTTACTTGCATATCTTGCACATTTTAATAATGTTCCATCGCCCCCTATTACAATTAAAAGCGAAGAATCATTTTTGATATCATCCACAGGACAAAATGTGCAGCCAATCTTTGATGCAATCACCTGCGCATATTGTGCCGCATTTTCAATAGTTTTTTTATAAACAACCTGTGCTTTTTTTAAATCAATATTCATCTGTAATTTACAAACTGTAAGGGCAAACCAAATTCATCTTCTTTACTTTTTAAAAGTTTTATAACTTCTTGAAGGTCGTCTTTGCTTTTGCCCGTTACTCTTATTTGTTCTCCTTGTATGGAGGATTGAACTTTTAATTTTGAATTTTTTATTTCTGCCGTAATTTTTTTGGCAAGCTCCTGATTTAATCCCTTTTTAAGATTAAAAAGCTGTTTAACGTTGCCGCCAAGGGCATTTTCAACATTTTGGGCATCCAAAATTTTAATGCTTAAATTTCTTTTCACCATTTTTGATTGCAGGATATCCACTATATTCTTTAGTTTCATTGTATCGTTTGTTGTTATTGTAATTGATTTTTCTCCGTCCAATTCGACCAGAGAATTTGAATCTTTAAGGTCAAAACGCGTTTGGATATCCCTTTTTGTCTGATCAATTGCATTGACCAATTCTTGTTTATCAAATTCCGAAACAACATCAAAACTGCAATCTTTAGCCATTATTAAACTCCCGTTTTTAAAAAGGGGGCATGAAAAACCCCCTCAAAATATATTAAACACGTCTTTTTCTTGCCGCTTCCGATTTTCTTTTTCTTTTGACGGAAGGTTTTTCATATCTTTCTCTGCGTTTAATTTCAGATAAGATGCCCGCCTTTTGAATTTTCTTCTTAAAACGTTTAAGAGCGCTGTCTATAGGTTCATTTTCTCTTACGCGTACTTCAGGCACTGTTCTCACCTCCTTTTTAAAGCAGTTACAGCAAGGAATATAACAAAAAGAAAATCCAAAGTCAAGGCTGGTTCTTTATTTTGTATGTTTTACAAATAATTAAACGCAAAATAACATATTTAAACGCCGACGGAAGATTTTATTTCGGTTTCAAAGACGGGAGAATTTATTTCCATAAAAAGTTTTGCATTTTTTATAAACCCGGCCGGATTTGATGAAACAAAAAATTCAACACTGAAGGGAAACGGCGATTTTATTGCCAGAGTTTTCATATATTCGGCAGGGTCAATAAATATTTCCCTCGGAGCAAATTTTGTTAAAATCGGCATCAAATAAGGATAGTGCGTACACCCGAGTAT
>JAJQDG010000209.1 GCA_021202305.1 Candidatus Gastranaerophilales bacterium | reverse complement strand
ATGTAGGACAAACGTAGAAAAAAATGGTAACATAATAACATAAAGTGTTCTTTTTACCCTATATGGGTAAATGCAGAGATACAGGATATGAAGTTTCATTAAGCATTACAACAAAATAAGTCAATTTTTAGAAGGTAGATTTTTTTAATTAAATGTGAAGTGAAATATACTCATGTCAAAAATTAGTGAAGAGAAGATTGTTATGTGGAGGAATCTGATTATATGACAATTAGTGTGAACAACCGAAAAAAGCAAGCTAAAAAAACATTTGAAGAATTAATTAAAGATTTACAAACGTCCAATTCAGAGAAAGTCCGCTACAATGCGGCAAGAGTTCTTGGTGAAATGGGCGATTTTAATGCCGTAAAACCCCTTATTGATGTATTAAAGTTTGATAAAAACGGTTCCGTTCGTCTTTATGCTGCACGCGCACTCGGCGAATTAGGCGACACGAATGCAACCGTTCCTTTGATTGAATCATTAAGAGAAGACAGAAATGTTGATGTACGCGTCCGCGCTGCGCGCGCACTGGGTCGTCTTGGCGGGGCTATAGTTGTTGAACCCCTTGTAGAAGCATTAAACGATGAAAATCCCCAGGTTTGTATCACTGCAACGGATGCATTAATTGAAATTGGCGAAGTAGCAACAGATGCTTTGATTGATTCGCTTGATCACAAAAAAGTTAACGTCAGATGTGATGCAACCCGCGCACTGGGCGAAATCGGCAACAAAAAAGCTGTTGATAAGATTATAAAAATGCTTAAAGACGAATGGGTAAATGTCAGAATTTATGCCGTTACTTCACTTGGCAAATTAGGCGACACAAAGGCAGTTCCCGCTTTAATTGAAGTTATGGAAAATAAGCAGGAAAATGATTTGGTAAGGGCAGGGGCTGCGGCTGCTTTAGGTGTTTTGAGAGATCAAAGAGCGCTTTTACCTTTAAGAAAACTAATTATTGAAGCAGAAGAACTGGGAGAACTTGAAGATACGGCTCTTAAATCTTTCAAAAAGATTATGGCTGCAAATTGGGAATCAATCCCCGGTGCTGCACCCGTTAAGAAACCTGCTCTTTTTTAAGAGGCTTTAAACGGTACATTTTATTCAAATTTACCGTTTATTAAATAAAGGCTTATATCCTTTCAAAAAAATAATACCCCTGAAAACTTCAGGGGTTTTTCTTTGTCTAAAATTTTAATTTTTCATTATAACTGTTCAAGGTAATACCGCTGACGTTCCCGCCGCATGTGCTAACGCTTTTGCTGCCGGAAGTAAATATTGCCATTGCTTTATGCAGTTCCATGCGCTTATTATGCCCTTTTAGATGAGAGTCCCGATAATTCAAATAAACTTATTGGGAATACTTTATATAATTTTATTCCCAGCGGGCGTTTTTAAATTTTCAGTTGTTAATATGCCGATTTATTCATAGGCTGCTAAAAAAATAAAATTTTTCTCAGCAGCCTATACACAATTTTACAAATTAATAAATTTCTTTTTGTTTCTGTTATTATGGGTTTTAGCAGATTAAAATACACAAATCTGACAATTAGTGTTATTAAGTGTAATTTATAAGAATAACGATTAAACGGATAAATAATGAACGAAAACGATTTAAAAGAAAAATTAGATATTTTTATAATTACATATAACAGGGCTGATTCTTTAGAAAAAACCTTTGAGCAAATATTGGCTTATGATTCCCCCATAAAAAATTTAACTATAACGGTTTTTGATAATAATTCTACAGATGATACATGTTCGGTTGTACACAAATTACAATCCAATCATCCAAATCTTAAATATTGCAAAAATGAACATAATATCGGGGGAAATGCAAATATCGTAAAAGCATTTTTGTCCGCGAAAAAAGATTATGTATGGATTTTATGCGATGATGATAAATATGATTGGGCATCCTTTGATTCTGTCAAAGAAGGAATAACGGAAAATGCCGATGCTATTATTGTTTCAGATATAGATTATCCTAAAGCCGGCTTGGCTAATTTATACGCTCAAACAACCTTTCTTCCGGGTGTAATATATAAAACTTCCAATATTGATGAAACCGTGATTGAAAATATGTTTTATAATGTTCCCAACATGTTTCCTCATCTTGCTTTATCTTCCAAATTAATTAATGAAAACAAAAAATTTAAAATAATACCCAAAGGGATTGTAATATACGGATTCAAGGAGGGCGAACTTCTTTTAAGCAAAACATATATAAGGGGATGTACAAAAGACGATTTACATCCGTTTAGAAGATATCTCAGCTACTATGCAGGATATGCAAACTCGCTTCATTTAGTAAAAGATAAAAAACAAAGAAAAATTATAGCCGCAAAAAGACGTTTTTTTACAAATCTAAACAGTTCAAGACTGTTTTTTCAAAATGAAAAATATTGTAACAACTCTTTGTATAATTTATTTTGTATTTTTCTGGCTTTAGATATAGTTGACAGATTTTGGTTTATTGTAAACTTAATCTTATTCTATACAATATATCGTATTATCTATTTTGATGTATCAGAAAATTACAATATTCAAACCTCCAAAACAGTTAAAACCGTCTACATTCGTTTGTTTTATTTTATAAAAACAAGAT
>JAJQDG010000059.1 GCA_021202305.1 Candidatus Gastranaerophilales bacterium | reverse complement strand
ATTTGATGCCCTCTGGTGTAAAGAAAATGGCGGTATAATTAAATTTGACAATGAATATAATATAAATTTTAACTGTACAACAACCGATTTTAATGCAACACCTTATGCAAAAAAAATTTACAATGCCCTTTGCATGCCGTATTATTCAGCAATTTTAAACGGGGGCAAGCCGTTATTTTTAAAATTAAGAAATAATCTTGAATATTCAGATGACGGAATATTTGATGAATTTAATTTTGAAATAACCGAAAGTGAACTCGTGCGGTATATTTAAATGAACTTGCGGCTTGCCGTAGTGCTTCACGGACAAGGCTCAACGCCATTGCCCGTATCAGCACCGGCTCCCGCATGCCGCAATTGTTACGGTCGGGTGTTATTCTGAAGCCTCGGCACGGCGCAGCCTTGCAAGACGCTGATATTCTTTTGATTTCAGCATAAGTGCATAAGATTTTTGCCTGTTGCCTTTTTTATCCATAAGCATTGAAGCTTCCATATAGTTTTGAGCAAGGGTGTCATATTCATCCTGCACAGTGTCATTTTGCGCAAGAGAACTATATACCTGAAGCGCCTTTGTATCCTCGCCTATATATTTATAATTTTCCGCAGCTTCTAGATAAGTCTTTGCAATTGTCGCGGGGTTGTTTGTTTCTTCGGCGGATTCCATCGCCATATCAGAAAATATTTCGGTATTTTCTTTATCATAAATACCTGCAAACATTGATGCCATATACCTCAGCGCGCGGGTTTTGCCCTGCGGGTTATCGGCTTCTTCGCTTGCGCTGACAGCTTTTGAATATTGATCAACAGCAGGCTCTATCTGCACATAATCATCATAGATATTCCCCATTTTAATATGCGCATGCGCTTTTAAATTGTTATCATCCGTTTTAGTTGCTTTATGATAATCAATAAGGGCAAGGTCAACATAGTCGCAGGAGTCAAACACTTTCCCCCGTTCGTAGTATATGGCAGATTTTAAATTTGTATTATCGCTTCCTTCAACAAGTTCAAGCGCTCTATCGTATAATTTTAAAGTATCATATACATTTTCGCCTTCATCGAAACTTGCAATTCCCTCTAAAAGGGTTTGTTTTGCAAGCGCCTCGCTTTCTGTTTTTGCTCCGAATATGCCGCTTTCAGGGGTAAAGCTTTGAATAGGGCGGTCTATTTCTTCTATAAGGGCGGCATTTGCAATTTCTTCTTCTGTAATATCGGTATTTTCTATATAACTGTCTTCTAAACTGTATTCCGATTGAATTTCCGCATCCGGAACAACTTGCGCAGAAACACTGTATTGGGGCTGCACGGAAAAATCGACCGTATCTTCATCTAATTGCGCAATACCGCCTGAATTTTTTGCAGAGGGGTTTTTTGAGGGGATTTTTACTCTAAAATCTTCGTTTATTTCATCAGGGTCAGCCTTTAAATTTACTTTTTGCAAAAATAGTGCATCCACCCAGTCTTGAACCACTCTGGAAGGCTTTTTTAAACTTTCTTGAATATATTTATCCGTAACGAGCGCGGCATTTTTTAAATTTGAAAGCACGATTTCTCTTGAAGGGGTTTCTTTTAAGGATTCTCTCCCTACAAGCCCTAAATAAGATTCCACCTCCTCTTTAACGTCATCCGGAGAATTAATTGCAGCGATTGTGCTTCTAAAATCCTGCAAAACTTGAGAAATATTGACCTGATTTTTTGTATAGTCTATCGCGACCTTGTTGCCGTTAGGAAACCTCTGCCCGTTACTTCCGTTTTCATCAGTTGTAAGGGGTTTTTGGTCTTCACCTGCAGATGAAGTTTTTGTACTGTCTGCTTGAGAGTACTTTCTGTAATGGATATTAACAGGATTTATCAGATTATAATTAAACATATAATAGCCCGCTGTTTTATTGGCAACAAAAGCGGCCGCCCCCCTACAATAATAGTATAGGTTAATTTTGAGGTTTTTTATTCATTTAAACGACCGATTTTTATAACTTCACTCAATGTTTTTAATGATTTTTGGAGTAAAATCAAATATCGGCTATGAATTATATTTTTGTTTTTTTAATACTTGTTTCAATAGTAACAGGTGCGCTTACGGGGCGATTAGAAAATGTTATTAATGAAATGTTTTCGTCGTTAACAAGAGCGGTTGAAATTGCAATTTCTTTAATCGGCATTATGTCTTTTTGGCTGGGACTTGTAAAAATTGCACAAAAATCGGGGCTTATTCAATTTTTTTCAAAATTGATTTCTCCTTTGCTCTGTTTTATTTTTAATGAACTTCCAAAAAATTCCCCTGCGTTTTCAAATATTGCATTAAATATTTCAGCAAACGCATTCGGGCTTGCAAATGCCGCAACACCCTTTGGAATTAAAGCTATGAAAGATTTAAAAAAGGAAAATACAAAACAAAAAAGTGAAACTGCAACAAATTCCATGTGTTTATTTCTTGCAATGAATACTGCGGGCTTTCAGCTTGTACCTGCAGCAGTGCTTGCAATTCTTGCATTATACGGAAATGAAAACCCGTCAGAAATAATTATGCCCGCATTTATAGTAACTTTTTCTTCATTTATTTTTGCCATTTTTATAAGCAAAATTTTAGCACGTTTCTGGAAGGAGTTTTAAATG
>JAJQDG010000049.1 GCA_021202305.1 Candidatus Gastranaerophilales bacterium | reverse complement strand
TAAAGGAAAAATAAGTTTTACATCAAAAACAAAAGGAAATAAAAGTACCTGCTTAACAACTTTAATTCCGATTTTTGAATTTTAAACAATTTTTTAAATGAAAATACCATAAACCCTAAAACGCAAAATCGGGAGCTTATGCAATAAGCAGCACATGCCCCGCTTTTGCATGGGAATAAGCTTATGCTGCAGGCGGCGTTCGCAAATTTTAAACAAAAACTGGTAAAAATATTAATATTATGTTATAATAACCGTGTTGTTAGCAATAAAATTTTATTATCTGTTTTGTATGTGCAGGGGGTGCGGTGTCGATGATTAATCCTATTCAGCAAAATGTAGTTTTCGGCGGTTCAAAAAATTCTAAAATAAACGATAATTTTACGGGTTCGCCTGCGCTTCAAGGAAGCATCCGCGGGGATTATAATTATGCCGTAAGCCAGGTTAAAGAAGTGCAAAACAAAATGACTCAAACAATAAATGAGCATACGGGAAATAACTTAAATACTATTGCTTAGTTTTACTACAGAATGCGCTTTAAAAATTAAATTCTCTCAGCAAATTCAAAAGCAAATTTTTTAAAAGCCCGCCATGGATATAAAGGCGGGTGTTTTAGTATTTATTTTTCCCTTGAAAAATAATTATAAGTCCGTTTATAACTATGCTTGCAATAAAAAAAGTAAAAACCGCGATAAAAAATGATACAATAGATACGGGGAAAATCTGCAAAAAAGGTTCTTTTAAGGAAGTTATCAGCCCTCTTTTATGCTGATAGAATAAAAATCCCCAGCTTACAATAATTAAAGATACGCAAAATGAAGCCCCAAAATTAAAAATAGCTCTTGTCGGCATAATTTTTTTATTTATAAGGGCGTACAAATTTGCGCACAAAAAACATGCAACAATTTGAGATGCTATCGTTAATTCGGGCAAAAATGCAAACCCCGTGCATAAAAGTCCGTATAAAACCGGATTTTCGGAAATTTTATTCATTTGAATTTGTACTTTCTTTTCATGGAGTTAGCTTGCTTCATTGCATTCAGCCTGGCGCTTGCGGCGTTTTTGCCGTTTTTAAAAGCACCCATGCCCTTCATCATTTTTCGCATAAGGTCAAATTGAACAATAAATTTATTAAATTCATCCAAACTTACACCCGCGCCTTTTGCAATTCTTTTTTTTCTTGAAGAATTTAATAAATCCGGATTTTTTCTTTCTTCTTTTGTCATTGAAGAAATCATAACTTCTATTTTTTTTAATTGTTTTTCGCCTTCATGAGAAATTTTTTGCCTGTCATCGTTATTTAGACCCTGAATTGGAAGCATGCCTAAAATATTATCAAGAGAGCCTAAAAGCTTCATTTGTTTTTGTATGCGCAAAAAATCTTCAAAAGAAAAAGAATTTTTCAGCATTTTTTCTTCAAGTTCTTTTGCCTGTTTTTCATCAAATGCTTTCTGCGCCCTTTCCACAAGGGTTACAATATCGCCCATGCCAAGAATTCTGTTTGCCATTCTATCGGGGTAAAAAACTTCTAACGGTTCAATTTTTTCACCCGTACCGACAAATTTTACGGGTTTTTTGGTTGAGTATACAACGGATAATGCCGCCCCGCCCCTTGTATCGCCGTCAAGTTTTGTTAATATGACGCCCGTTATATTAAGCTGCTCATCAAAATTGCGGGCAATATCAACTGCTTCCTGCCCTGTCATTGAATCTATTACAAGAAGCTTTTCATTAAAAAGAAACGTTCTATCCGCAATAAGAAGCTCTGCCATCATGGCTGTATCTATTTGAAGGCGCCCCGCCGTGTCTATAATAAGGATGTCATTATTGTTTTGAAGGGCAAATTCTTTTGCAAGTTTTATTATTTCAACAATATCTTTTAAATCTTTCGGGTCAAAAAAATCAACGCTTGTTTCATTTGCCAGAATTTTAAGCTGGGTTATTGCGGCAGGTCTTTGAACATCGCATGCGACAAGCAGGGGTTTTTTGCCGTCACTTTTTAATTTTTTTGCAAGTTTGGCGCAAGAAGTTGTTTTCCCGGAACCTTGAAGCCCGAGCATTAAAATTAAAGAAGGTTTCACGGTTAAATCAAGGGGTTTATTTTCTCCCCCTAAAAGCTCTTTTAATTCATCATTTACAATTTTAACAAGCTGCTGTTCGGGCTTAACGCTTTTTAATACATCAGCCCCCAAAGCTTTTTCTTTAATATTTGAAATAAATGATTTGACCACGCTTAAAGAAACATCTGCATCTAAAAGCGCACGGCGTATTTCACGGACGGCCTCAAGCATGTTTTCTTCGGTAATGACTGCATTGCCTGAAGTTTTTCTGATTATTTCTTTTAATTTTTCGCTTAAAGAATCAAACATAAGCCAATGATAGCACAAAAATAATTCAATAATTTTTTAAATAAGATTTTTGCTTTTGGCTGCATTTTAATAAACGGGAATGTTTTAAAAACACTAAAATGACCTGCCGGAGAGGAAATTGCGGCAATAATACATTTTTGCATTTTTGGATTTTTAAGGCACCTTTTTTATTCCGGACATTAACTTATTTTTTGAAGACATTGCTCATTAATTCTTCTTTTAGGGGAGTATAATTTTTAAGATATTCAATAGCTTCATAA
>JAJQDG010000005.1:555-2639 GCA_021202305.1 Candidatus Gastranaerophilales bacterium | reverse complement strand
ATAAAAAACCGCTATAAAGTAAAGGTTACAATGCCTTACAATGCCGCATATAAAGCGGCAGAAAGTTTTGTAAAAAATAAAAGAGATTGGATTGATAAAAATTTAAAATCGGCTTCTAAATCTTTAATTGACATAAATTACAAAACTAAAACAAATAATTTTATCATCAGCCAATCTTTCATAAATTCGCCTGTTATAAAAACGGTTAAGGGAAAAATTAATTTTATATACCCCCTCGGCGCTGATTTTTATTCAAAGGATATTCAAAATAAAGCGCGCTTAGCGCTTAAAAAAGCGCTTTATATGGAAGCAAAAGAATATCTTCCAAAAAGGCTTGATGAACTGGCTTTAAAATTTGGCTTTAAATATAATAAACTTGCGCTAAAGGCGCAAAAAACACGTTTTGGAAGCTGTTCGTACGCAAATAACATAAATTTGAATATAAATTAAATGGCACTTTCGGATGATTTTATAGATTACATTTAAATTCACGAACTCTGCCATACGGTTGAAAAAAACCACGGTGCAAGGTTCTGGGCATTGGTTGAAAAATGCATGCCGGAAGCCCGTTCTATAAGAAAACAACTCAAAAAAACAACTGTTCTTGTATAAGTCAGCGGTTTTGCCGAAAAATTAAAATTTTTCGGCACTTACAATTAATCCAAATAGAAAACAGTTACCACTTTATGAGAATCTTCCGCAAATTCAACCGCCTGATGAAGCGTTCCTGACGTGTGCGACAGAAAACAAATTAATTGCTGGCATTCGGTTATAATTTCACGGTTACAAATTCTTGAGGCATCTGTTAAAGTCATCATGGCTCTATCCGGATGTTCAATAATATTCGGCACGCCGATAAGCTGGTCTTGCACGTCAGAAGGCTGCTGCCCGATTGTTTGAGGGAGTATAACTTTTAAATTTTGCGGGTTTGCCTTCATTGCGCCTCTGATTGCTGCTGCATTTGTGCCTGATGAGCCGCCTGATGTGATAATTGTGTTACCTTGCGTAACAAGAGATGTGGTAAGTGTTTCGATAATTTGCTGATGTGTAATTGCCAGATTTCTTGAACCTATTATTGCAATTTTTTTGGCGGATTGCCTGATTGTAGCAAGCTCCTGTACGAGAGTGTCTACCTTGTCAATGTCCTCAACCTTGTCCAAATCGTCTAACGGAACCATAATTGAAGGTTGAGCGTCGCTTGAATTTTCTGCCATTTAAGTTTCCCTGTATTTTTTTGTATTATAATAATAGCATATTTTTTATATTTTTCAATTTTTTTATTTTTATTAAGGGGAATTTTAGTGGAACCAAGTTTTTTAGCCGGACTTAACAAAATGCAAAACGAAGCTGTGTGCGAAAAACAAGGAGCAATACTTGTTCTTGCAGGCGCCGGTTCAGGTAAAACAAGGGTTTTAACTTCAAGAATTGCAAATCTTGTTGATAAGGGTGCAAATCCTTTTGAAATTTTAGCTGTTACATTTACAAATAAAGCAAGCAAAGAAATGCGCCAGCGCCTTAGTTTATATTTAGGGGAACCAATTGTAACAAAAATGTGGATGGGTACATTTCATTCAATAGCGGGGCGCATTTTGAGGCGAAACCTGGACTCATACAAAACAAAAGACGGCAGAAGCTGGAACAACAATTTTGTTATTTATGATGATACCGATACTAAAACCATAATTAAAAATGCCGTTAAAAAAATGAATTTGGATGAAAAAATATACGAACCCAAGCTCATAAAAACAATTATTTCAAATGCTAAAAACAAAATGCAGGACGCTTATACTTTTTCTACCCTTGCACGTGATTATAAAACGGAAAGAATTGCCGAAGTTTATTATGAATATGAAAAACAGCTTGCAATGAATAATGCCCTTGATTTTGATGACATGCTCATGCTTTGCGTTAATTTAATGAAGCAAAATGAAAGTGTAAGAAGCGATTATTCAAACAGGTTTAAACATGTTTTAGCGGATGAATTTCAAGATACAAATAAAACCCAGTATGAATTTTTAAAACTTATTTTTAATGAAGAAAAAACAGAAAAATCCGATTGTTCGCTTTGTGTGGTGGGGGATATT
>JAJQDG010000005.1:0-545 GCA_021202305.1 Candidatus Gastranaerophilales bacterium | reverse complement strand
CAATATACAGCTGGCGCGGGGCTGATTATAAAATTATTTTAAACTTTCAAAAAGATTATAGGAATTGTAAATTAATTAAGCTGGAGCAAAATTACCGCTCCTGCGGCAATATTTTAAATGCGGCAAATGAAGTTATTAAAAATAACGCGGAGCGCCTTGATAAAAATCTTTATTCAACAAAAGGCGACGGGGATAAAATAAGCGTTTTTGAAGCAGAGTCTGATTTAGATGAGGCAATTTATGTTGCAAAAAAAATAGCTTCCTTAAATAAAAATGGCGCATGTTATGAAAATATGGCTGTTTTATACCGCACAAACGCTCAATCAAGGGCAATTGAAGAAGCGCTGATGTCAAATTCCATTCCGTATAAAATAGTGGGCGGGCTTCGTTTTTACGAAAGGAAAGAAATCAAAGATATTATAGCGTATTTAAAATTAATCTATAATAAACACGATAATCAAAGCCTCAGAAGAATTATTAATACTCCAAAACGGGCAATAGGCGATACGACTTTAAAAAAGATATTTTCTCTTGCAGATGAAAAC
>JAJQDG010000220.1 GCA_021202305.1 Candidatus Gastranaerophilales bacterium | reverse complement strand
AAAAATCCCATGCGGAGGGCTTCTCACCCAGCGGGTTCTTACCCTCCTTCCCTCGGAGATTATTAATCTCCTCGGGTGAGTTATAGCTGCCTTTCGAAAGCATTTATTGTATAATAGCGCAATTAAAAATACCTTTGTTTGATAGTTATAGTTTCCTTTCGAAACTATTTATTGTATAATGATTTAGTTTTTGAAGCGGCGGCGGATTTAGTTATAGTTTCCTTTCGAAAGTATTTATTGTATAATAAATGATAATATTTTCAGCCTCTGCATGTCGTTATAGTTTCCTTTCGAAAGTATTTATTGTATAATGCCAAACTCCAAAAGTTACTACCAGCAAGGAGTTTGGTATTTTTATATTTAAAAAATTCAGAATAAAAGCAACTGTTTGCAGCCTATAATCTCCTCTTTTTTTGGTTGTCCGGCTATAAAAAGCATGTTCCCGTGCTGTTTATCGGTTATTTGTAATATGCGCACATTCCCTTCGGGCGGAATTATCTGTTTTATTCTGCGGATTTCCCTTTCAACTATATCTTGCCCCCTGCATATACGGCAATAGACAGAAAATTGAAGCATTATAAAACCTTCGTTTAATAATTCCTTTCTAAATTTTGCAGCTATTTTGCGCTGTTCCTTTTTTTGTTACCGGCAAATCGAATAACACAAATAACCTCATAAAAATATCATCACCCTTTACGCTCATTTGCCCCCGATAAATTTTGGAAGTTCCAACATTTTGACATTATTTTGTTCCATGCTTTTAACAAAAGTTTGACAAATTCTCTCGCAGGCATTTTGCACGCTAATGCTTTCATTTTTATACCGGCATTGATTATTTAAAATATTCAGCAAATATCCCCTGTCCGATTTTGAAAGTTCCTGCGATTCTAAAGTATTCATTTTTGCTACGGCTAAATCAACAATGGGGCGAAACGCTTCTATCAGGTCTTCAACCAGATTAAAAGAATTTAATTCATTGCAGTGGTGAATTCCAATACAAGGTATAAGCCCAGAGGATGCTGTGAATTTAGAAAGGGTGCCTCTTATAATAGCATAGCCGTAGTCAAGGGCGGCATTATGTTTTGTTTGGTCATGCCTTTTAAAATTTTCAAATAAAATCCCCCAATATTTTCTTGCGGCTTGCGATTCTATATTTGTTGTATCACCCGATTTAACTTTTTCGCAAAAATATTCTAGGTCATTATAATCAAACAAAATTCTCAAAACGTAAGATTGATTTTTTATTTTTTGCTTAACAATTTTTTGCCAGATTCTTTTCTTAAAGGGTTCTGCCATATTGATTTGATTAAGCGAAATTTTTGTATTTCTGCTGTGTTGATAAAAAGGGTTTAGGACAATATTAGGCTGATGTTTACTGCTGCATGAAAACATTGTAATATTGTACTCACCGCACATTGAAATCAAATAATTTGTAACTTCAATTTGGAAATTATCCAATATTATGGTTGAAATATCTTCCAAAGGAATTGTTACATCAACATCTTCACTATCTTTAAACTGACAGCAAAGCTGTTTGTTTTTAACTTTTAGTTTACATGGATTTGTGAATAAAAGCGTTTTGTATCCCATTTTATCCTTGCTTTCGATTAATATCAAGCCGCTTTTCTTTTTTTACTTCATGGTAATCTCCAAGAATTTCGACTTGATATTTCTTAATATATGCCAGTGTTTTTGCTCCAAAGGTTCTTGCTTCTTTTGAACGATCCGTGTAATCTATCGTTATAGCACCGTTAGCTCTATTGCATTTCACATAGTACCCGATAAATTCATCTTCCGGTTTTCCTGTTTGATTTATTGCAATTAACGTATTTGGAAATAAGCTAAAACAAAATGTATATTCATCCGTCATCTCTATCCAATCTTTTTTGCCCGCTGCAATAGCTTTATTTGGAAGTTCTTTTCCAAAATCCGATACATATATAGGAACCAGAAAGTATTCATTTTTGCCCTTTTTATTTTTCTTTGTAAATACATCTGTTCTTGCAATTGAAGAATTATTGGCAAGTCCGCCCCTTACTTGAATACCGGACACACTTTTATCTTTTATTTTTATCGAATTTATCCGGTGCGGTTTTTGGTTTTGCGCCGCTTTTTCTTCCGATAGCGGCATATAAACGGGTTCTATAAAAGCTTGTTTGGGGTCATCATTATTTTGCTCAAGTCTTTCTTTTAAAAGATTATATATTTTGTAATTCCGTTCTTTGTCATACATATCCTCCAGAGTTTTCAAATTAATTGATTCTAAGGGAGTTTTTAGCGTTGTATGCCCTTCATCAATGTGTTTAGCGCTTCTTATAGTTTCTTCATGTAATTCGCCCTTAATCGATTTTCTTTCGGCTCTTGAAACAAATAATTCATTCAGCTTAATTTCTAAATCGTTATTGAAAGTGTTCCATGGGCGCTTAAAGCGCGGTTTTGTATCTTTTGTGTAATCATAATTTTCAAGTTTAGCTGAAACAGCTGATAAAAAATCTACCATTCGTTTTGTTGAACAAGATATTATGGCAGCATCCAGGGCATGGTGCTTGTCATTTTCTCTTGTTTTTTAAACCCCCATTGATGGCGCAAAAATGCTGTTAGAGAACCGTTAACCGTTCTAACTTTTAGATTATTGCCAAAATCAAGGTTTTCTTTAATAT
>JAJQDG010000038.1 GCA_021202305.1 Candidatus Gastranaerophilales bacterium | reverse complement strand
ATTGTATAATTGGCGTATTAAAATAGGCATAGTCAGTATGAGAATTAGTGCAAAAAATCTTGTTAAGATATACGGGTACAGATCTGTTGTAAACGATGTTTCTTTTGAGGTGAATAAAGGCGAAGTAGTCGGGCTTTTAGGTCCGAACGGCGCCGGCAAAACCACAACTTTTTATATGATAGTCGGGCTTGTAAGGGCTGATAAAGGGGAAGTTTTTCTTGAAAACAAAAAAGAAAAAAATACGGTAAATATAACAAAAAAACCTATGAACGAAAGGGCAAAAGCCGGCATAGGCTATCTTCCGCAGGAGGCTTCAATTTTTAGAAAATTAACGGTTGAAGATAATATAAAACTTGTTCTTGAAATGAACGATAAGCTTGACAGGCATGAAAAAAAAGACAAGCTTGAAGCGCTTTTGAATGAATTCGGCATTGAAAAGCTCCGCCATTACAGTGCAGTTTCACTGTCCGGCGGCGAACGCAGACGTGTTGAAATTGCAAGGGCGCTTGCTGCAACGCCGCATTTTATCCTTTTGGATGAACCGTTTACGGGTATTGACCCCATTGCAATAGGCGACATTAAAGAAAATATATACAAACTTGCCAAAGAAAAGGGACTTGGAGTATTAATAACCGATCATAATCCAAAAGCAACACTTTCAATTACGGATAGAGCCTACGTTATTTTTGACGGAAAAATTAAAATTCAAGGCAAAAGCAAAGATGTAGCCGTTGATCCTGTTGCGAAAGAATTTTATCTTGGTAAAGATTTTACACTCTAGGAAACCGTTATAATGTTCAGGATTTCGATTTTTGATAAGTATATTTTTAAACAGGTTTTTATAGCAGCTGCTGTATGTCTTTTACTATTTATCATTGTATGGATTGCGCCGGAAACGCTTGTCAGAATTATAAGAAAAATCTTTATTCAGCATGTAGAATTTCAAACTGCATTAAAGCTTCTTTTGTGGGAGATGCCCAAAGTTTTGGGAAAGGCGCTTCCTGTTGGAATTTTGCTTGGTACAATTTTTACCTTTGATAAACTTTCAAAAGATTCGGAGTTGAGCATTTTAAGGGGTATTGGTCTTTCTTTTAACAGAATAATTCTTCCTGCGCTTTTTTTAGGCGCTGCGCTTGCCCTAATTTGCTTTTATGTGGGCGACAAGCTTATTCCTGCCGCATCAAAAGCCGAAAGAGAAGATAAAAGTTTTAAATCTCACTTTGTTTATATTCAAAAAGATGAAAATAGTCTGCCAAAAAGAGGCGTTATTGTTTCAGATTTCACACCTAATAATTTAAAAAATATAATAGTGATTGATTTTTCAAAAAGAAAATATGATGATGCAATTACGTTTGAATCTATTTATTTTTCAGACTGGGCAAACGTTAAAGAAGATAGGTGGATTTTGCACAATGTAAAAAAATATCCGATTACTCCGGGCGGAATTTATGAAAACATGAATGCTCTTGATAATATGTCCATATTAGAAGGCTCTGAGGCTTCTAAAGTATATAAATTAATGTCAAATTCCGTAAAAAGAGATAGAACGTTCACTAACAGTGAACTAAAAGAATATATGCAGCTTTTAAAAGAACAGGAATTTTCTGACGAATACAGATTTATACTCGCAAAATATTATCAGCGCTTTTTACATCCCCTGACCTGTATTTTATTTGCCGTAATAGGATGCCTGCTCGGGTTTTCTCCGCCAAGGTCGCAAAGGCTTGTAGGATTTACAGTTGCCGTGGGTATAGTTTTTGCGTATTATATTACGCTTCCTTTTTTTGATATGCTTGCGCAAAAGGGGGTTTTACCGCCGTTTCTGGCAGCTTCGCTTCCTTTTTTAGGCTTTATTCTGGCAATAGTCTTAATTAAAAAATATAAGGATTTATAATATGTTTAAAAAAATGTTTCTGTTATTTGCCGCAATATTAATGCCGATTTTGCCCGTTTTTGCTTTAGATGATGATATCTCTATGGAATTTTCAAACGGAATTTATACGTTTAAGATTCCGCTTGCAAAATATAAAAATAAAATTAAGCCGTACGTATCAGATGAATTGACGACTGCTTCAGAGGTTTTTAAAGCCCGCGATTGCATTCTTGCAGTAAACGGCGGTTTTTTTGACCCCATTAACAATTTACCGGTTTCAAACGTTGTTATTGACAATATAAGAGTTCAAAATTTATTTCAGAATTTGGAACTGGTAAAAAAACTTGATGAAACCGAAAGGCTTGAAAAAGTTTTAAACAGAAGCGAATTGAGAATTTTGGAAAATTCAAAAGGCAATATTTCTTTTGACATAACCGAGCATTTTGCCCCTGTCAAAGAAAATTGGCATATTAAACATTCTATTCAGGCAGAGCCTATGTTATTGCCTTCTTTAAGGCTTGAAGAAGAAAGTTTTATAAAATTTGAAAATAATAAGCCTGTTGAACTTGCGGCTGATGTTTTAAAAAGGCGCGAACGCACAATAATCGGGCTTAAAAATAATAATATTTCAGGCGATGATTTATATATTATAATATTTACAAAAGACAATAAATCGGCTTTAAACGAAGTCCGCGATTATTGCCTGAGATTGGGGCTTGATAAGGCAATGGCGTTTGACGGCGGGGTTTCAACTCAAATTAATTACAAAAGTACCGAAATATCTTCTTCAT
>JAJQDG010000202.1 GCA_021202305.1 Candidatus Gastranaerophilales bacterium | reverse complement strand
TCATAAATTATCCTATCTGCAATTTCCTGTATGCCATTTTGCGCATTAATGCAAAAATTTGCCCTTTCATAAAAATTTTTTCTTTTTTCAAAAATATTTTCCAACTCCAAAAGCGGGTTTTCTTTTTGAAGAAGCGGGCGTGTTTTATCCCCCTTAATGCGGTTATAAGCAGCTTTTGGAGAAATTTTAAGATAAAAAACAGCCCCTAATTCAAGCAAGATTTCAATATTTTTCTCAACCGTTCCGCCTCCGGTCGAAAGAATAAAAGACTCTTTTTCACTAAACAGATTTTTTAAATTTTTTGTTTCCAGTTCCCTAAAATATTTCTCGCCGAATTTTTCAAAAATTGAAGAAATTTTTAACCCTTCTTTTTGTTCAATTAAAAAATCCAAATCAATAAATTTTATACCAAGTTTAGCTGAAAGCGCACGTCCTACAGTTGTTTTACCGGAAGCCGGCAGCCCGATTAAAATAAAATTATTCCTTTGCATTTTCATAATTTTTTAAAGTTTCCTTTAAGCTGTCTCCGCCAAATTTATCCAAAAAGGCATTTAAAATAGTTATTGCCGCCATATTTAAGGCAACACATCCGCAAGCTTCAACGGCGCATGTATCAGCGCGCTCAAAATGCGCGGGCGAAGGGGAGTAATCTTTTATATCGATTGAATTAAGGGCGCATTTCATGGTTGGAATGGGTTTCATAGCGCAGGTTAAAACAATTTCTTCGCCATTTGTCATGCCGCCTTCTATGCCGCCTGCGTTATTTGTATGGCGGGTGATTTTGCCGTTTTCAAAAAATATTTCGTCATGCACTTTATTGCCCTTTAGCTTTGAAACTTCCCGCCCTAAACCTATTTCAACAGATTTTATTGCAGGAATACTCATTAAGGCTTGCGCCAAAAGCCCGTCAAGCCGTCTATCCCAGTGTACAAAACTTCCAAGCCCTACGGGAACATTTTTATATTTAACGGTGATTAAACCGCCAAGGCTTACGCCTTCTTTTTTTGCTTCTTCGATGATTTTGTCAAAATCTTTTTCTTCACCGCCGATTGAAATAATTTCAAAACTGCCTTCTATGCCAAAATTTAATAAAATATTTCTACAAATTGCCCCTGCTGCAACTCTTGCTGCCGTTTCTCTGGCGCTTGAACGTTCTAAAATATTTCTTATATCATCCGTATTATATTTTACCGCACCCGGATAATCTGCATGCCCGGGACGCAGGCACGTAATTTTCTTTTCTTCGATTTTGCCTGAATTTTCTATCGGATACACGCTCATCGGAATTTTCCAGTTTTCAAAATCTTTGTTTTTTATTTCTATACATATCGGCGCGCCTGTTGTAATGCCGAATCTTACTCCTGATTTTATTTCAATTTCATCCGCTTCAATCTGCATTCTGCCGCCCCTGCCTTTGCCTTTTTGGCGGTTTTTTAATTCATTGTTTATAAAATCAAAATCAAGCTTATATCCGCTTCCGATTCCTTCAATTATTGCGTTTAAACATTTTCCATGCGATTCGCCCGATGTTAAAAACCTGATTGCCACAATTTTTCTCCTAAATATAAACCCATGGTACATGTTCTGCTGCAATAATCACTTCTACGCCGGCTTTTGCAATTAAACCCTGCAATAAAGGCAGCACGGGAATTTCAGAATCAAAATGCCCGATATCGGCTGCGGCAAAATTTCTTACTTCAAGTGCAGCGTGAAATTTTATGTCCCCCGTAAGAAATAAATCTACGTCATAATCCCTGATTTTTTTAATAAACCCTCCGCCGGCGCCTGCTGATATTGCAATGTTTTTAACGGTTGTAACGCCTGACGGGTTAATTAATTTTATCCGTTCAACTCCAAGTGCAATTTTTACATTGTCTAAAAAATCTTCAAGCGCAATTTCGTCTTTAAGATGTGAAATTTTTATATAATCGTCCACGGTAATAAGATTTTTTAATCCTAACACGCCTGCAAGAGCATCCGTAGTTGAGCCGTACGTTTTATCAAGGTTTGTATGCGCGCTGTATACGGAAATATTGTGCTTGATTGCTTCAATAATGACAGAATCATTTATTGCGCTCAAACGGTCAAAAATTAAAGGGTGATGAGTAATAATAAGATCGCAGTCATTTGTAATTGCCTGTTCTAAACTTTCTTTAGTCAAAGAAAGCGCAACCATAACTTTATTTGTATAATCATGGCAAAGATTAATCTGCCAGCCGGAATTATCCCATGGTTCCATTAATTCAAGGGAAGCATATTTTTCAATTTTTGAAATAATTTCATCAGTTTTTATCATAAGACAATCTCCAAAATAGCGCGGGCAATTTCTTTTTTAGGCGCAATATCCAATTTTTTAATATTATTTTTATCAATGACCCAAACTTCATTTGTATCACTGTTTAGTGCGGTTTTTGCTTCATTTGCAACGATATAATCACACCCCTTTTCTTCTAATTTTGTTTTTGCCTGCTCGAGAGTATTTTCTGTCGAAAGCGAAAAACCTATGATTTTTTGTTTTCCGGTTTTTATTTGTCCGATACTTTTAAGTATATCAGGATTTAAGCTTAATTCAACAGTATATGAACCATTTTCAATTTCATTTTTTCTGATTTTTGAATTTTTGTAATTTTTAATTTTAAAATCAGAAACAGCGGCGCACATAAAAAG
>JAJQDG010000122.1 GCA_021202305.1 Candidatus Gastranaerophilales bacterium | reverse complement strand
TCGTGGATTAAGGATTGGAAAGTTTTAAATAAGCTGTGGCTTGTAATTGAGCCGTATGTTTTAAAACTGGTTGAAAAAAGCGTTCCAAAATACATTACAAAGCTATATGAAAACCTTGCAAAATATGCACAGCCCGCTATTGAAAGCCTTGAAAAATTAAAAGAAAAAATCAAAACATCCCCGAATGCACTGGATGATTACTGTTTTACGCAGGGTGTAAATGCTATTGAGGCATTTGCAAATTATCTTTTAGAAGCAGTGAATGAACTAAGAGGGTAAGGGGTTTTTCAATGTCCTGGAGAGATATATTAAATGTACAAAACGTAGAAAAAGGATTTTTTGTCTCCTCCAATTCCTATGGAATACCTGATATAAAAGCGGATGAGTTTGAAGTAAAAGAACTCATCCCGTATCGGGTAAATTCAAACAGAAACGGAACGGCACACTTTTTCTTAGATGATTACAGGTTTGAAAGATGTTGGAAAAATGCTGATTCTCAAATTGAAGAATTAAAAAAATATGACGGTGTCTTATCTCCCGATTTTTCTATGTACACAAATTATCCCGAAGCATTTCAAATATGGCAGGTGTATAGAAATCGTTGGTGCGGGGCTTACTGGCAATCAAAAGGAATAAAAGTAATTCCTACAATCAGCTGGAGCAACGAATCAAGTTATAAGTATTGTTTTTTGGGAGTTCCAAAAGGTTCGACTGTTGCAATAGGAACAGTCGGAATTTTAAATGACAATATAGCTAAAACTCTTTTTATGCAAGGTTTTAAAGAAATGTTAAAAAGACTTGAACCAAAGATAATCTTGAGTTATGGAAACAGACTGACAGAACTTGACGGATATACTAATATCCAATGGTTCGAACCATTTATGAACAGATTAAAGAAAAAGAAAGGCAGGTAAAAATGGGTGGACGCGGTTCAGGCGGAGGAAGAAGCAGTGGCGGAGGAGGTTCATCATCAAACCTTTCAAGCGAACTTTTAACTAATGAAACTATAAACAAATATGCAAATAACAATAGCGGTTTTATTAGTGATATTCAAGAAAAATTAAAAACAATGTCGGATTCCCAATTAAATAAACAATATACGCTTACCCGAAAAGAAGTTAAAAAAGCAACTTCTAAATTGAGAGAAGAAGAAAGGAAATTGGAACAGATAGGAAATGAGTTTGAAAATACAAAAGAAGGCAGCAAAGATTATTATAATAAAATGCGTGCAATGAATACTCAAATTCGAAATGTTCAAATAGCAAGAGAATATGCAAATATGAATGAACAAGCCCATTACATTGTAGTAAATGAAAGAAATAACGTTCGTGGTAAAAAATAAATAATTGTGTCTGATTGATACGAAACATCCGAAAACGACTTGAAATATCTTCTGGTGCAAGCAATGGATGTGAATGTACTAAATTATAAGGAGACGAAATTATGACAGACACATTTTTACCGAATGAAATTTTAAAAAGCAGACAAAATTTCTCAGATTACATTGAAGCTAATTCTGAAAAAATCATTACACAAATTACCCGGGATTATCCAAAACATGCATTGAATGTTGTAACGGCACAATTAACTCAAAATGATGAGGGTTTAATAAATGCCGTAGAAAATTTTACAAATGTGCAAAGCGGATACATTTTTTGGTTTGTAGTAAATGAAAAAGAGCGGCTGGTTAATATTGCAAGAACATTAAACAAAGGTTTTTCAAAAAATTATGGGATTTTTATTATTAAAACATTTTTGAACGAAGATAAAATAGACTTTGAATGCGTTTTGAAACCTGAAATTCTAACTAAAACAATAAGAAATGAAAACACTCCTGCTAAACTTTTACAAAAAGAATACTGGGAGCAATATTTTGAAATATGTGATGAGCTTCAAAGCGAAATGCAAGTTACTCCGGCTCCAAGACATTATCAATATATTTCAATAGGTAAAGCGGGCGTTCAAATTGTTCAAACTGTAAATACAAAAGATAACTACGCTGCTACTGAAATTATGATTAATAACAATAAAGAAATCTTTAATAAACTGCTTGAACAAAAAGAAAAAATAGAAGAAGTCTTAGGAACTTTAGACTGGCAATTACTTGAAGGCAAAAAATCTTCAAGAATTCGAAAATTATATAGTGCTGATATAGCAAATCCCGAAAATCGGGAAGAAACGATTAAAAATCATATTAAAATGGCAGAAGATTTTAGAGAAACATTCAGAAAGTATTTATAAGGGGCTTATTTGCCCCTTTATTTTAATTTCAGTACCACAAAAGCGAGCAATAGGCATAGTAATAACATAGGAGTAGTATGAAAAATGGCTGAAAGAAAAATTATTGTAAAAAATAAAAGAAGAATAAACGAACAGCAGGAGCTAACCCTCACCGAATTCAAAAAACAATATAACAGGGAATTAGCTTTAGCTTTTGAATCATATAAAAAGTTGTGTGTGAGCAAAAATATGGTTTTGCCCCCTTATATGCAAAAAAATACCAACTATGAAACCGATTTTTATTTTGACCTTCGTACCAATTTTAATCTTCATTCTAATTCTATCTGGTATATAGATAGAATTATATAATTGTGTTCGAATGATACGAAATAACAGGCAATGACTTCACTTCCAGACTATTCAGAGGCATTAATGTCAATGTAGATAATAAAAAGGATA
>JAJQDG010000072.1 GCA_021202305.1 Candidatus Gastranaerophilales bacterium | reverse complement strand
GCGATGACTATACCTTCTGTTATTACAAATATAAATGAACACCAGTTTAAATCTGCCCTGAAGAAGAATTTTTCCGTTTTTCAAAATGCATTTAACCTTATTGCAAGTCTGGATAATGATGATTTTAGAACCTGGAATTATTCTCACTCTCTTTCTTTTACAACAGAAGTTGCAGAAAAACTTTTTAAATATCTGTCTGTTCAAAAAATTTGCGGGCATGATGAAGGGTGTTTTCCTTTTCCCAGCTATTTGATAAATAATTCTGTCTTTTTAAGCACACCTAACCAGCCTGAAATGTATTATTTTATTTTAAATGACGGAACAATGGTTCAGCTTGATTGCTATACTAATTCTAATGCGCAATATCTGCTGGGGTTTAATAAGGACAGCCTCCTTGCAATTGATGATACAAATTTGTCGGTTACGGTTGATTTAAACGGTGAAAAAAAGCCAAATACATTGGGTAAAGATATTTATGTCTTTCTTTTAACAGATAAAGGGCTTTTACCCGCAGGAACCGATAACGAGAGCGCAAATTGCAGCACAACAGGCCGTGATTGCGCCTATAAGGTTCTTAGCGGAAAATAGTTTTTAAAAAATAAATATGCCGGTTTAAAACATTAAAAATTGGCGAAAAGCACCGCTATAGCTAAATTTATGACAGTATAGCTTTAAGCAGATTATTTTAAAAGTCCGAGCCCGAGAATTAAAGTTGTCAGTATAAAAATCCCGCCTGTTATATAAGTAACTTTATTTAAGCCTTTTTCAGCTGTTTTTTGAGATGCAAACAACTGGCTTGCCGAACCCATCATTCCGCTCATTCCATCGCCCTTTGGAGAATGCAGTAAAACAAGCAGAATTAAAAATAAACCTGAAATAATTTGGATTATGTATAAAAAATGAACCATATTTTTTGCCTTTTTTCTTCATTTAATCATAAAAAAAATTAAATCGCAAATTGGCGGCATTTTTTAGGCGGTTTCTCGCATTTGAATTATAAAAAGGGTTTGCGGAAAAATTTTAATTTTTCCGCGTGATGACCTTTTGAGTCATCCGAATCCTCAAAATTAAATCACGGATTGATAATAATCTGATAAAAGCTTGCAATCTTCTTCAATATTCGGGCTTTCGCACACAATTACGCCTTTTATGCCAAAAGCCTTAAATGCGCACAATAAATCTTTGTAATTAAAATCGCTTTCTTCAAGATTTAAATGCTTGCGTTCGCCTTTTTGAGTGTATTCAATTCCTGCAATATGCGCATGAAAATTTTCAAGAGCAGTGCTGCCTAAATTTTTTCCTACTTTATCAAAAATTTTGCAAAATTCATCATAGGTATTATATGCGCCTGTTTCGCGCGCATAAATGTGCGAAAAATCAACACAGGGCAGCACCCGTTCAAATTCTTTTGAAAGGGCAATGATTTCATCTATATCGCCCCATTGTGTTTTTTTGCCGGTTGTTTCAGGGCGAATCCAAATTTTTGAATTATTAAGCGCGCTAAAAATTTTCTTATGTCCTTCAACCACCTTATTAAATGTATTTTCAGCAGAATTTCCCATATAATATGCAGCATGGTATGTTATTGACCAGCCCCCCAAACTTTCCGTCATTTCAGCGGTTTCAATAATTCTTGCAATGCTTGCTTCAATTTTTTCTTCATCGTCAGAGTTTAAATTTACATAAAATGGCGCATGAGATGTTATTACCAAATTTTCATCGCGCGATAAAACGGCCTGCTTTGATTTTTCTGAAATTCTAACCCCGCGTACAAATTCAAGCTCCATACCGTTAAGCCCCATATTTTGAAGCGTTTTAAACCCATCCGTGTAATCTTTTGCGCTTAACGGAATTCCTGCTGTTAAGAAATTTAACCTGTTCATAATATGAAGTATAAAGTTTATTTGTGATTTTGTCGATAGTAAGTAAAGGAAGGTTAAAATCAGGATTTAAAATTGGAATTTAACGGCATAAATAATCAAAATGCAAAAACAGGTGAAGTTAAAACAAAAGCCTATAGCATGCCTGCAAAAGAAAAAACCGGATCTGAAGAAAAACAGGCTTTTGCCCGAACTCCCAATAATCCTTCATACTGGCAGCAAGCCATAGGAATTTCCTTTAAGGGCAAAGTTAAACCTGATATTGAAGATATAAGAAAAAAAATGTATGATATATTGGAATATCGGGCGTTTGCAGCAACCGAAAATAAAAACGCGCGTGCCTTTGCAGATATTTGGCTTGAACTTTGCCCCGATACTTCTTTAGACACGGCGGCAAACGCATCTAGCTACATTATCCCCTTTCTTTCTTATCCGAAATTTGATTTTGAAACAAATAAAAATTTTCTGACAGATGTTCTTTCAAATGAAAACTATTCTACGGAAGAAAAGCTGGAATACTTAAATGTAATGGTATATCAAAAACTTGATAAAGAGGATCGAAAAACCGCAGATATCGTGAATAGCGAAATGGATTCTTATTTTAATTTTAAAAAGAGCATGCAAAATGATGAAACCGCGCAGGATTTAATTGAAAAATTTGACCTGAAAACCGGTCAGGTTTCTGCAATTGGAAATATACTCCAATCCGGCAAATTAACGCCCGAAGATTTTAAAACATTTTTTAAAACATCAAGGGGAAGGAATATTAGCGAAGAAGAATACATAAATAATATATTGTCTTCCTTAAACAGTCATATTGATGATGAGGATGATACATTTTTTGAATATTTTAAAAATTTAATTTCGCCTGACATCAGTATTTGCCCTTTAAAATTTTCGACATTGGATTCTTTAATTGAAGAAAACAGCCCCGTTAAAAAAGAAGCGGCAAAATCCCTTTGTGTTTGTACACGGGGGCAATTACAAGCGGCAATTTTTGATGATGAAGGCTTGTTTGAGATTTTTAATTCAATAAACGAAGATAATATTGAAGATTTTCAAAAAGCAATACAAGACAGATCGTTAACAGATTTTACGGGACATAAATATGTAAACCCTAAAACCGGTCTTTTTGATATTAATATGCAAAAATATGAAAAAGAACTTGAAAAAAGAAGTAAAGATATGCCGGATGAAATTGTCCTGATGCCTGCCAATGTTTACCCCACAGTTAGAGAAAGCGTTGACATGCAAACAGGCGAAATAAGCCCCATTGCGCGAAAATTTGTTGATGAATATTGTTTTCATAAAAGTACTTTTTTAAAATCAGCCGGCAGAAAAATTTCAAACAGTTTAAGATCCAATACCACAAAAACCCCCGTTAAAAAGCAGGAAGATTTTGAGAATAATATGTGGACTTTTTTAAAATCCTTGAAAAATAAAGACGGGCATTTCAGTAAAACAAATTATAAATACATGCAAGAATTGTTGGAACGCCCCGCGGTATGGGCGCTTAGTTTAGCTTCTCCCGCTGAAGAATTATGCAATTTTTTTGATGAAACAAAAGATGAAAACGGAGAAGTATCTAAAGAGCTTTTTAATTTCGGATTGGATGTTGTAGATAAAACAGAACGCTATGATACAGCTTCGGAAGTGCTGCGCACATATAAACAAAAAGGGGCAGATAATTCAAAATTTATTCTTGCCAGCCTGCAAGATATTTATGATAATATCGGATACAGTAATAAAACTAAAGTATATGAGAATTTTATTCCCGTTGCAAATGCCTGTTTTGATGAAAACGGTTTTTGCAATCAGGAAAGAATGGTTTTTGCTGCCGATTTATTAAAACAATTCCCCCGATTTGATTTAAATGAAAAAATTCTTACCGTAGGCGATGATGAAACACAAAAAAATTTCATTTTCGAACTTTTAAAAAGAGGAAAAATGGACAGTCAAACACTACATTCGCTGGAATTACTGTATCATAACCACGGCAGCGATAATGAAACAAAATTAGGTCCTTTCATGCGTGAAAAGCTGCTTGAATATGCCGATACCAAAGCGCGTTTATTTCATTTTTCCGATGTTTTTGAAGCCTGCCTTCAAGACGATAAGGAGTATGACGATTTTGATAATGAAACGTACGAAAAAGTAATAGATTTACTGTCCGCTTCACCTGATATTCTAAACACCTCTTTTGTAAGGGATATAATGGTTCCTTTTATAAAAAACGGACACATACCTGAAAATACCGACTTTAAATCTAAAACCATGATTTTAAGGACACTTTCTGCACTTGCGGAAAAAATGGACTCGGGCGAGGTTAAAAACAGTAAAATTTCAAGAGATTTTATTGATAAAATAATAGCCGATGTTGACAGAAGCCTTTCTGTGACCGATATTTCAATTCCGACAGATAAAAAAGATATAAAAACCTTTATTAACGACTGTCTTGGAAGCGTAACGGTTGAAGAAAACGGGTTAACGCATTTTGAAAATGTCATAAAAGATTCAATTCCGATTATGGAAAATATGAAAAAAGGGCTTGAAATTTCATACCCGAGAGAAGAATTTCTGGCTGATTTAAATGCAATCGCAGACGATGAAGAAAAAGTTTCAATATTATCTGAAAAAACAGGCGCTAATTTTTGCTTTGATAAAGAAATAACCGGCTGGGAAGGGATAATTGCGCCGGATAAACTGGATAGAAATGACGAATTTCAAAATAAAGCTTATGAAATTTGCCGCAAGTTTTTGTATGAAAATAAATCAATATCAGGAAACAGCGAATTTGATAACGAAATAAATAAAATTATAAAGGCATGCCCTGAATTTATTAATACTATAGGAAAAAAACAGCACGGAACCCATAAGTATTCTCTTGATATACACCAGCTTCTTGTTCTTGCATATTCTATAGATGATCCAAATTATAAGAAGTTAAATCCCCTTGATAAAACAATGTTAAAGACCGCCTGCATATTCCATGATATTGCAAAGCAAGAAAATGTAATTGATAAAGGTCATCAAGACCCTTCCGCCATATATACAAGAAGTATTATTAAAAAATTCTTCAAAAACCCCGAAACAAGGGATAGGGTCTATGAACTTGTTAAAAATCATCACTGGCTTGAACAATATTCAACAGGCAAAAAATCGCCCGAAGAAACCGCATACTGTTTCCGCCGCCCGAATGATTTTGATATTGCAAAAATAATGGCAAAATCAGATTTAATGGCGGTAAGCGACAGTTTTTACGAACGCTTTAAGGAAAATCTTGAACCTTCAAAATTGGCACCGGTTGAAGAAAAATTAAACCGTTTTTATTCGACAGGATGTATGCTCTTGCCTTCTAGAATAGTTGATTTCAGTAAATTTTCCGCCAATAAAGAAACTAAAAACGGCGTTCAATACAGCGTAGTGAATTTTAATGAAATTGATAAAAATGAAGACATGGGCAAATACGGTTTTGAACACGGGCTTAAAAAAGATGATTTAAAATTGCTTGTTCACATGGTTTCTGCAGACAGTATACAGCAAGACTTAAAAACAGCTAAATTACTGACATCGCCTACCAATGGCGGTGTATTATCGGAATCTTTAATAACGCCGAGATATAAACGTACTTATCAGGATAGAAAATACGGGGTTATGCTTTCGCAAATTAATCCCAATATAGTAAACATAAATAACTTTAATCAAGGTTCGGGAATTAAAAAAGATATGAACAGGGTGCTGGATTTTGTTTTCGGCTATCGTAAAAATACAAGGGAAAATTTCCGGAACGAACTTATTAAAAATCTTGGAATTGATGAAAAAACCGTAACGGATGATGAATATGCGGATTTTTATAAAAATAATCTGGCGCTTAAAACATCACTGTCTGAAATTGTTGATTCAAAAGAATACATACTCGGCGGCAAAACATTTACGGGGGCAGATTTAAAAAAAGCGATATCTGACTATCAGGACAAACTTATAGATAAAAAAGAGCTTGTTCATAATGAAATTGTAGGCTATACTCCAAAAATACAGGCTGTTGTTGCAAAAGCAAAAAACTTGAACGAAGTTCCGAAAGAACTTTTAGATTTTTCACATGAAAACAATCTGCCGATAGTTTTGATATAAAAGAATGCCTTAAAAACCCAAAAAATGACAATTTTTCTTAGCAATTCAAAGTGCTGTTTAATTTTTAACTTTTGTAACGCAAATTTAAAAATTAGGTGTTGACGGGGGATTTTGTTTATACTAAATTTAATTTTGCGCGTATTTTTGCGCGCAAATTGATAGTAAAAATCCGGGAACCATAGCAATGGAAAATACAAAAAGACCAAGAATCAGAGTGTGTCTTAAAGCTTATGACCATAAATTAATAGATTCTTCAGCGCTTAAAATTGTTGAAACGGCAAAAAGAACTGACGCATCCGTGTCAGGGCCTATTCCGCTTCCTACAAAAAGAAGAATTTATTGCGTTTTAAGGTCGCCTCATGTTGATAAAAAATCTCGTGAACACTTTGAGATGAGAACTCATAAACGAATTATAGATATCTATGATCCGACCCAGCAAACAACGGAAGAACTTTCAAGAATGGATTTGCCGGCAGGCGTTGACATTGAAGTTAAACTGTAAATTATCACATTAAAAATTGATTAATTGAATGTGAACTGTTCAAAAAGGGCGGAGTTTGTAAAAAGCAAACAAAACCTGAGAATGTAGTACAAAAGAGAAAAACCGAAAATGGCAGCTCTCACAATGGAAAGGTAAATAACGAATGACATTAGGTGTTATCGGGGAAAAACTCGGAATGACACAGGTGTATGACGAAAATGGCTTATGTATACCTGTTACTGTAATTAAAATTGAACCTGCAACTGTTTGTCAGGTTAAAACAACAGAAACGGATGGCTACAATGCTATTCAACTGGGTGTTGTAAGTGCAAAAGAAAAACACTTGACAAAGGCTCAGCTGGGGCATTTTAAGAAAAATAATCTTGAAAACTTCCGCCACCTTCAAGAGTTTCGTGTTGATAACCCCGCAGATTATACGGTAGGTCAAAAAATTGAATTGTCCAAAGTATTAGACGGCGTTCAAAAGGTTGATGTTACCGGAAAATCAATAGGCAAGGGTTTTCAGGGTACGGTAAAGCGTCATAATTTCTCAAGAGGGCCTATGGCTCATGGTTCGAAAAATCATAGGGAACCGGGTTCCATAGGTGCAGGTACCACTCCGGGGCGTGTTGTCAAAGGTAAAAGAATGGCAGGCAACATGGGCAATGAAATTGTTACTACACCAAAATTGACCGTTATCAGGGTCGATTCGGATAAAAATTTATTACTCGTAAAGGGCTCAGTTCCGGGTCCTGAAGGAAAATTGGTTACAGTTAAGCCTTCAAGAACAAAATGGAATTAGAGGTAATTGAAATGACACAAAAAACATTACTAAATATACAGGGAAGCCAGATTGGCGAAATGAATTTGGATGATACCGTTTTTGCGGTTGAGCCGAATATACATATTATGCACCTTGCATTAAAAAGGCAATTGAACAATGCCCGTCAGGGTTCTGCAAATACTAAAACCAGAGCGGAAGTTTCAGGCGGCGGCAGAAAGCCATGGAAACAAAAGGGTACAGGCCGCGCCCGTGCAGGTTCAATCAGAAGCCCGTTATTTGCAGGCGGCGGTGTATCTTTTGGACCAAAGCCGAGATGTTACGATATCTCGCTTCCGCAAAAGGCAAGAAAATTGGCTTTAAAGTCGGCGCTTTCAGCTAAATTGGAAGCAGTTACGGTAATTAAAGACTTTTCCGAACTAAAAGAAGCTAAAACAAAAAATATGGTTAAAATCCTTTCAGATGTTAAAGCAGAAGGCAAGATTTTAATAGTTGCAGATACAAAAGCTGAAGAAAACAAAAACCTTACACTTGCAGCAAGAAACATTGCTTCGGTTAAGCTTTTACTTCCTTCAAATTTAAACGTTAAAGATTTACTTGAGGCAAATTCAATCATCATGACTGAAGCTGCCATAAATGAAATTACTGAAAGGTTGGCAAAATAATGGCAAATACAAAAACCAACAAAGAAAAATTGTACGATATCATAAAAAAACCTTTGATTACCGAAAAATCAATGACTGCCGTGCAGGAGGGGCAATACACATTTGAAGTTGTATCTGATGCAACAAAGGTTGAAATCGCACAGGCAATCGAGCTTGCTTACCCCGACAGAAAGGTAAAGAAAGTAAGAACGATATATATGCCCTCTCATACAAAAAGACTGGGCAGAAAATTCGGAAGAACACAATCGGGTAAAAAAGCCGTCGTTACAATCGAAGGCGAACCTATCCAAGAATTAACGGGAGTATAACAAATGGCTATTCGTAAAATTAATCCCACTTCTCCGGGTCAAAGAGGCATGACAAAACCTGATTTTGCTGAAATTACTACGCAAACTCCGGAAAAATCCCTTCTTAAACCCAAAAAGAAAACAGGCGGAAGAAATAATACTGGCAGAATTACTACAAGACATATAGGCGGCGGACACAAGCGCAAATACCGCATGATTGACTACAAGCGCGAAAAATTCGGTATAATCGGATTTATTAAGTCTGTTGAATATGATCCGAACAGAAATGTCAGAATTTCACTTGTTGTATATCAAGACGGTGAAAAAAGATACATTTTAACTCCCGATGGTTTAAATGTCGGGGATACGATTGTTTCAGGACACGATGCAGATATTAAAACCGGCAATGCACTTCCTTTAGAGATGATACCGCTCGGCACCATGGTTCATAATATTGAATTAATCCCCGGGCGCGGAGCAAAACTTGTCCGCTCTGCCGGTGATGCTGCTCAATTAATGGCTAAAGAAGGCGATTATGTTACAATTAAACTTCCTTCAACCGAAATGAGAATGGTCAGAAAAGAATGTCTTGCTACGATTGGTATTCTCGGAAATCAAGAATACAAAAACCTTTCGCTTGGCAAGGCAGGCAGAAAAAGATACTTAGGCATAAAACCGACAGTCAGAGGTGTTACAATGAACCCTGTTGACCACCCTCACGGCGGCGGCGAAGGTAAAACTGGCCCCGGCGGCAATCCTAAAACACCTTGGGGCAAACCTGCACTCGGTCATAAAACAAGAAATTCAAAGAAAGCTTCAAGCAAGCTTATAGTTAGAAGAAGAAAAAAATAGGAGAACATAGTTAATGCCTCGTTCATTAAAGAAAGGGCCGTTTGTTCACAGCTCTTTGATAAAAAAGATAAATAAATTAAATGAAACACAAGAAAAAAAGGTTGTTAAAACCTGGTCGAGAGCTTCAATGATAGTTCCCGATATGCTTGGTCATACAATTGCCGTACATAACGGTAAATCTCATGTTCCTGTTTATATAACAGAACAAATGGTTGGTCATAAGCTTGGCGAGTTTGCCGCAACAAGAACATTTAGAGGGCATGCAGGACAGGATAAGACCGCCAAGAAAAAAGCTTAAAAAAATAAAGGAATAAGGAAAATGCAACAAGCAACTGCAAAACAAACAAATATTAAAATGCCCGCAAGGAAACTTCGCCGTGTTATCAATGAAATTCGCGGCAAGGTTGCATCAGAGGCATTAAAAATGCTTAAATACATGCCTTATTTTGCCGCAAGGGTTGTTGAAAAAAATCTCACAGCGGCAGTGGCAAATGCGCAGGAAAAATTTGACGGCAGAGCCGATAACCTGAAAGTTTCAGAAATCTATGCCGACGAATCCGTTACCTATAAAAGGGCAAGACCCCGCGCGCAGGGCAGAATGTATAAAAGGTTGAAAAGAACCTCGCACATAACGGTTAAATTAACGAATAATAACTAGGAGCAGAAAATTGGGACAAAAAACACATCCGACAGGATTCAGAATGGGAATAATAGAACCGTGGGTTTCTACATGGTTCGCTAAAAGAAAACAGTACGCGGAAAATATTGCGGAAGATGCTAAAATCAGGCGTTTTGTTAAGAAAAAACTCTACACTGCAGGTGTTAGCAGAATTAATATTCAAAGAAAAGCTCAAAGTGTCAATATAACGGTTGTAACGGCTAAGCCAGGTATAGTTGTCGGGCGCGGCGGTCAAGGTATTGATGAGCTTAGAGCTGCCGTTCAAAAACTTATATCAAATAACAATGTCTCAATTGACGTTGTTGAAGTTGCCAGAATTGACGTTGATGCGCAATTGGTTGCAGAAAACATTGCACTCCAATTAGAAAAACGTATCGCTTTTCGCCGCGCGATGAAACAGGCAATGCAAAGAACAATGCGCGCAGGTGTTTTGGGCATTAAGGTTAAAGTTTCCGGACGTTTGGGCGGTGCTGAAATTGCAAGGTCCGAATGGGCAAAAGAAGGCAGAATACCGCTTCAAACTTTAAGAGCTGATGTTCAGTACGGATTTGCGGAAGCTGATACTGTAATGGGAAAAATCGGTGTTAAAGTTTGGGTATTCAAGAGTGATTTAATGCCCGGCGAAAAAGCGGATCAAAATATTAAAACTAAAAAAGTTACACAAGAAAAACCTGCACGTTTTCCTCAGAGAAAAAAACGTGCTGAAAATGCCGAAGCCGAAGGCGCGGAAGCATAAATAAGGAGCAAATAAAATGTTAATGCCTAAAAAAACCAAATTCAGAAAAAAACAAAAAGGCAATATGAAGGGTACGGAAACAAGGGGTATTTCTCTTGAGTTCGGTTCATACGGGCTTGCAACTACAGAACCCGCATGGATTACCTCGCGCCAAATTGAAGCTGCAAGACGCTGCATGACAAGGCAAATTAAGCGCGGCGGCAATGTTTGGATTAAAATTTTCCCTGACAAGCCGATTACTAAAAAACCGGCTGAAACCCGTATGGGCAAGGGAAAGGGTAATCCTGAATATTGGGTGGCTGTTGTTAAACCCGGCAGAATGCTTTTTGAAATTGATTATTCAATCAGGGAAGAAGCAATTAAAGCGCTTCAATTGGCTGCGCAAAAATTGCCGGTTAAAACGAAAATAGTAGAAAAATAGGTGAAGATTATGAAACTTCAGGAAATTAAAGATAAAACGGCTGATGAACTAAAAGAAGCAATAATAAATGCCAAAGGGGAGCTTTTCAAGCTTAGAATCAAACACAATAAAATGACCCCGCTTGAAAACCCCGCGCAGATTAAAACCTTGAAAAGACAAGTTGCACAAATGAAAACCGTTTTAAGACAAAAAGAACTTCAAGCTTAATAAAAGATAAGGAACAAAAAAATGCCAAAAAAAATAAAACAAGGCACAGTGGTAAGCAGCAAAATGGATAAAACCATTGTAGTTCAGGTTAGTGAACCAAAAATGCATGAAAAATATAAAAAAAGAACCATAATGACCAAAAATTACAAAGCGCATGATGCAAAAAATACATGCAGTGAAGGGGATGTTGTTTCAATCATTGAAAACAGACCGATTTCAAGTCAGGTCAGATGGGTATTGGACAAAGTTATAGAAGCTAAGAAATAAGGTAAATTAAAATGATACAGCAAGAAACAAGACTGCAAGTTGCAGATAATACGGGTGCAAAAGAGCTTTTGTGCATTCGGGTTATGGGTTCATCCTGCAAAAAATATGCAGGTGTCGGCGATGTCATTATTGCGGCGGTAAAACAGGCGGCTCCCAATATGACGGTTAAAAAATCGGAAGTTGTAACGGCTGTTGTTGTTCGTACAAAAGCGGATATCAAAAGGAATGACGGCTCGGTTATCAGGTTTGATGACAATGCGGCAGTTATTATCGGAAAAGACGGAAACCCGAGAGGCACCCGTGTTTTTGGACCGGTAGCAAGAGAATTAAGAGAAAAGAACTACATGAAAATAGTTTCTTTGGCTCCTGAAGTTATATAATCAATAGGAATAGAAAAAATGAAAAAATCATTGCATACAAAGACGGGCGACAGAGTTGTTGTTCTTCAGGGAAAAGATAAAGGCAAGATTGGCAATGTCAAAAAAGTTGATACAACTAACGGCAAGGTTCTTGTTGAAGGTGTCAACATGGTAACAAAAGCCCAAAAGGCAAACCCTATGGCAGGTATTGAAGGCGGGTTAAAAAAAATTGAAGCTTCAATTGATTCTTCAAATGTTATGGTTGTCTGCCCCGCTTGCGAAAAAGCAACAAGAATTAAAAACGAAATAAGAAACGACAAAAAGGTTCGCGTTTGCAAAAAATGCGGCGAATCTCTTGATGTATAGTAAGGGGATACGCCCCCGGCATTGAGGTTTGCAAGACTTTAAAAAGTAAAAACCTCAAAGGCTGAAATTAAGGAAAATCAAAATGGCACAAAAGAAAACTACCGGTTTAAAGGAACGTTATAATAACGAAATAAAGGCTGAATTAAAAAAAGAATTTAATTTGTCCAACGATATGCAAATTCCAAAATTGCATAAAATCGTTCTTAATATGGGTGTAGGCGAAGCTTCTCACAATTCGAAGCTTGCTGAATCCATTGTGGGGCAGTTAACAAAAATTGCAGGTCAAAAAGCACTTGCAACAAAGGCAAAAAAATCTATCGCTTCTTATAAATTAAGAGAAGGAATGCCCGTCGGCGCTATGGTTACTTTAAGAGGCGAGAAAATGTATGATTTTCTTCAAAAGTTAAACTGCGTTGTCCTTCCCAGAATAAGGGACTTTAGAGGTATTTCCCCGAAAAGTTTTGACGGACGCGGCAATTATACATTCGGGCTTAAAGAGCAATCTTTATTTCCTGAAATTCATTATGAAGAAGTCGATATTGTTAAGGGCATGAACGTTTCAATAATTACGACCGCGCCTAATGACGAACAGGCGCGCGCACTTTTGAAACATTTAGGCATGCCTTTTAAAAAGCATTAAAAAGGAGAAAAAAATGGCAAAAACATCCATGATAGATAAAGAACACAAAAGAGAAGCGCTTGCAGCTATTGGAAAATATCCCAGAGTCAGGCTTCACAACCGTTGTTCTATTTGCGGCAGACCGCACGGATTTCACAGAGATTTCGGTCTTTGCAGAATTCATTTGAGAGAATTTGCTCATAGAGGTTTGCTTCCGGGTGTTACAAAATCTTCCTGGTAAGAATTTGGTTCTTATTAGTGCGGACTTTGGTCTTTAGCGTTTGATTGAGATTTTGTTTTACACTTTTGTTTTGAATAGTAACATTTAAAATTGGTATAAATACCTGCTAGGTAGCAGGTATTTTGCTTTCTAATTTGAATTAAAATTTTTTAAAACTCTATAAGTATATCTCTTTATACAGAGGGCGAAATTTATCGTGTTTGGGGATAATTTAAGTTTCCATGTTCTATAATATATTTTGCGCAAGAAAATCCTTGATTATTTAAATAGCAATCATCTTCAGAACATGGGATTAATCTGTCATATTTTGCTTTAAAATGAAATAAATCTCGTCCCAATTGATTTGGCTCTGTTGAGCCGTTTATATCGTAATAAAATATCGCACAGATATTTTCTTCATTGCCCCCCATATTTGTGCAGCCATTACCATTTGTTCTAAACCAAACCAAACTGCCATCCGCCAAAATTATTTTATACAAATCGCTTTTTGTATTTATATTATTAATATCCGATGTGGAAGTATTTGACCCGTTTAAATATTTATATCCAATATCAATAATGCATTCATCACTATCAGTTCCGCAATCGGTCATTATATTTAAATAGGGTTTTATGTAATCTGCGAATTTTTCTGCACTCGCTGCATCATGAAGCGTGCCGCTATCGCTGCCGGTTAAATCCCAACTGTCAATAGTACCGTTTTCATATATTGCAAGCTGAA
>JAJQDG010000015.1 GCA_021202305.1 Candidatus Gastranaerophilales bacterium | reverse complement strand
TTCCATGACAGATAAGAGTTAAAATTTCTTCTTCAAGTCCGTTTTTTGCTTGTTTTTCGGCTTTTTCAACCGAAATTATAATTTCTCCCAAATTTATAGTTTTATCAAATACAAACTTATTTTCATCGTCCGCAAAAAGCGCAAAAGTTATAACATCAGTCGGGGCGTCAATTTTCCTGTATTTTTTGTTAAGGCTTTGAATTTCTTCACCATTAACAAAAACAATATCAAATGATACACAATCAACAAAAAAACCTGAAACCGCGCTTTTCTTAGACACAATTTCATTTTCAAAAAGTATTTTTACAATGGATGAAACTTTTCTTTTAAGCGGAATTTTTAAGCCGTACCGGTTATCAATCCAAACCCTTGTCCTCATTTTCTTCTTTCTTGTTTTCTTTGGTTTCAGACATTTTATCTATTTTCTTTTGTATTTTTCTTTCCAGCTTTTCTTCTTCCGATTGCCCTATAACAATTTTATTATTATCTTGAAGCTCATTTATGCCCTCTTGATATTTCACTCTGTCATGCTGCATTCCGCGTAAAATTTTGTTAAAGGTAATTGCTATCAATTTTATATCTTTTAATGTAAGCGGACTATCCGACAATTGACCGTCATTTAAACGTTCGGTTATAATTTTATTTATCATGTTTTCAACTTCTTCCGCTGTCGGGTTTTTTAATGACCTTACCGCGGATTCGGCAGCATCGGCAAGCATTAGAATAGCTGTTTCTTTCATATTAGGCTTTGGACCTGAGTATCTGAATTGTTCCTGCTGAACATTTTCTTTTCCTTCAAGCTGAACTGCCTGATTATAAAAATGTCCTGCAAGAGCTTCTCCGTGGTGCTGTTGAATAAAGTTTATAATTTCCTGCGGAAGTCCGTTTTTCTTTGCAATTTCTACACCGTCTTTGGTATGAGAAATAATCACCATTTTTGAAAGCCTCGGATTGAGTTTATTGTGCGGATTTTCAACTCCAAAATATGATTGATTTTCAATAAAGAAAAACGGCTTTTGCAATTTTCCTATATCATGATAAAATGCGCCCACGCGCGCTAATATAGGGTCAGCGCCGATAGCTTCGGCTGCAGATTCGCACAAATTTGCAACCATTAATGAATGATAATAAGTTCCCGGAGCCTTACAATAAAGTTTGGATAATAACGGCGAATTATGATCCGCAAGCTCTATTAAACCGTAAGGAGTAACGGCTTTAAAAGTGCTTTCAAAAATCGGAATAAGCCCCAGAGAGAAAATTCCTGAAAACAGTCCGTTTATGAGGGCGCAAAGTGCAGCTGCCATATTTTCTTTAAAACCTAAAAATGTAAGCTGCCCTTCAAAAATTCCTATCACAATAATAAAAATGCTCATTGTAAGACCGGTTAAAAGTCCGCACGTTACAAGGTTTTGACGCTTTGCGTATGAAATTTTTGAAACAAAATAAGAAGAAGCAAGCGTTCCAAATACAAAAATCGTAATAAACTGCGGTTCAAGAAAAAGAGCTGATGAGATGAGCGCAATGATAATAATAGTTGCAAGAAAAGCAATTGAAGGGTTTGTGAAAACGGCCATTATAATTGTAAATGCCGGAATTGGCATGAGATAATTTGAAAGCTCGTTGTTTGAAGAAATTATAACGCATAAAAGTATTAAAAGAATGGAAAGAAGCCCTAATATTGAATAATATCTAGGATCATCATATTTTTTTCCGCGATGTTTGATACAAAATAACAAACACCCGCCGCACAATAAAGTAAACAAAAATATTCCTAAAACCCCGCTTTTGTTAATTTCAAGCAGGCTGTAGCCGGATTTTCTGAGTGCATCTCTTTTCACCTGTGTTAAAATTTCATCCGGTTTTAATATCGTATCACCCTTTTTAAACGTTACCGTATAAGGTTTTATTAGATTCTTAGCATTTTTTCTTGCAAGATCGGTTGCATATTCATCGATAACCAGATTGGGCAAAAGGACGCATTCTAAAATTCCCGAAACGGCATTGACCTGCGCCGCGGAAAGATTTGTGCCAAGAGCTTCTCTTATTGCATTTTCATTTGTATAAGTTTCAATTTCACCGTCTTGCAAGCCCTGTTTTAAATATTTGTTCAGAACCATTTCTGTTGATTGAAAAATAGCATTAAGATTGTGAATATTTGAATTTAGAGCGAAATTTACAACAGCTTCTTTTTTATTTGAATCCGTTATATCAAATATATTATAAAACTCAATATATTTGCTTTGTTTGTCTGAAGCGGCATCGCCTTTTATTTTAAGCGCATTTTCTTTCAGGGCATAAAAAGCGTTTAAAATTCTTGAAGAATCAATGGGGATAATTATGGGTTTAATTTTTCTTGCAATATCCCTTCTTAAAAGCTCGGTTTTTTGAGTGTCCACAACCTCGATTGTTTTTTTTGCAATAATTTTTTTCTTGCCTACTCCGTTTTCAAGAAGATCCTGCGACATAAATTTAGACGAAAGTAAAAATGCTATAACCGTTGCAAAAATTAAAAATGCAGCCGCTCCGCCTAATTTTGACCTAAAATCAAGACTTTTATCAAATATATCTCTTATATTCATAGATACTGCCCCTCAAGTGGATTATACTATAAAAACTAATCATAGAGCAATTTTACTCTTGTTCTTTATACAGAGAAAAATATTCAATTTTTTGCGATAAAATCTGCATAATTTCATCAATGCACTCTATAAT
>JAJQDG010000121.1 GCA_021202305.1 Candidatus Gastranaerophilales bacterium | reverse complement strand
TATTTTAAAAACCAAAGAAAAAGAAAATATCCAAAAAGCTGAAAACAATCGTACTGAGCTAATTAAAGCATATAATTTGAATGCTCTTATTTCGCCTGAACAACGGCACACCTGTAATATTAAAATTGTATCCAGGGGGCAAGAATATAAGAACACGGATGCACTAATATTAAATCAAAAAAATACAGGAATATTTTTAAATTTTGCAGACTGCACGCCGATTATTTTATTTGACAAAATTAAAAATATAATTGCAATAGCTCATGCAGGCTGGCGGGGGTGTGCTGAAAAAATTGGTTTTAAAACCGTTTTAAAAATGAAAAATGAATTTTTATCAAACCCGAAAGATATAACAGCCTTAATCGGACCATGCATTTGCTTTGAGGATTTTGAAACATCTTTTGAAATTGCGGATACTCTTTCAAAAACGGCAGAAAATGGATTTAAATACATAAAAGAAAAAAACGGCAGATTTTATTCCGATTTAAAAAATATAAACCGGCTGCAGCTTGAAGAAGCAGGGGTCATTACAATTGAAATTGCCCCGTACTGCACGTATTGCAATAACGAATTATTTTTTTCATACCGTAAAGAAAATAAAACAACAAACAGGATAAGCGCATTTGCCTGCCTGAATTAATGCCTTTATTGCGCATATTTTCTTTACAAATATAAAAAAGTTGTTTTCCCCTTTTAGATTTTTTAAAACAAAAATTTTTTATAAACGATTTAGCGCGCATACAAAAATATTTGCCTTCACCCTTGCCGAAACCCTTATCACCCTTGCCATAATAGGTGTTGTTGCCGCTATAACCGTACCTGCAGTTTTAAACCATTACAGGGAGCAGGAAGTGGTAACAAAAATTAAAAAGGTGCATTCAACCATAAGTCAAGCACTGCAAAATATTGAATTAGAAGAAGGGTACTCAATCGGGGATCTGGGTGATATAGACAGCGATGAATTTTTTGAACTGTTTTCAAAAGCCGTAAATACCTTAAAAATTTGCAAAGTTGCAAATCAGGGGTGTTTTACCTCAAATTATATAAAATCAATGACGGGCGCAAACTGGTCTAAATATGATACTGCTCAAGCCCTTTTAACGGCTGACGGCACCGCTTATGGCTATGATAAAAGATTTTGCGATAACAAGGGATTATCTGATGATGATTATGAAAATTGTATCGGGCGCTTTATAGTTGATATTAACGGGGATTTATCTCCAAACCAATTTGGACTTGACGTATTTTTCTTTACCGTTGTTGCAGGCAAGGGTTCGGTTCCGGCAGGCAGCGGCAATGATTCAGCCGATTGTAAAAAAGGGCAAAGGGGCATTACCTGCGCTGCAAAAATTTTAAGGGAAGAAAAGATGAATTATTTATAAATCCCTGCCTGCAAAAGTATAAACTTACGGCAATTTTTTATGTATTTTTATTAAAGTGCAGGTTCTCCCTGTGCCTATACTTGCCGCAATTTTATTTTATGTATTCGCCCAAACGTTTTCTTAAAATATTATCTTCATAAATTTTTCTGATTGCGCGTTTTTCTGTTTGCCGTATGCATTCTTTTGTAACACCGTACAGGCTGCCTATTTCTTCAAGAGTTTTTTTGCTGTTGTCATTAAGCCCGAAACGAAGAATAATTACTTCTTGTTCTTTATCTTTCAATATATCAAGTGCGCGTTTAATATCTTGTTTTAATTCACAGGCTTCAATTTCGTTTTCTACATTTTGTTTTGTATCTTCAATTATTTCGACCAGACTCAACTGTTTATCATCAGCACTGTCAAGACTGTTTTCAATTGATAATGATTTTGTAAATGCATTTAAGAATAAATCTATTTTATCTTTAGAAATTCCGATTTTATCAGCAGCTACATGAGATTGGATTTGGCAATTGTATTTTTGCTCAAGCGAATGTTTAACCTTTTTATATTTTGAAAGTGTTTCTTGAATATAAACGGGTATTTTCATGCAGTGCGATTGTTCTGAGATTGCCTTAAACATTGCCTGCTTAATCCACCATGTTGCATAAGTTGAAAATTTATACCCGAGCTTATAATCAAATTTATCAAGTGCGGTAATAAGCCCCAAATTGCCTTCTTGAATTAAATCTGCCACGGGTAATTTTGAAACATGGATGGTTTTTTTCGCAATATTTACAACAAGCCTTAAATTTGACTGAATTAATTTTATTCTTGCATTATTGTCGCCTTCTTTTATAAGGCGCGCAAGCTCCTTTTCTTGTTCGGCGCTTAAAGAAGGATATTTTGAAATTTTTTTATAATAAGATGCAAGTAAATCTTCGCTTGCAGAAACATTTTGTGAATCAATTTTTTCAACATTCTTTTTTTTCATAAGACAAATACTCCAAATTACAACTTGCTAACCTTTAACCTGAATAACTTTTAAAAGACGATTTTTTGCCGGCACAAAAACCGCCCTTTAATAAAAGGGTTTTAAACCGATGACATAACAACGAACACTTTTTAGGGGCAAAGGAAAATTAATGACTAAAAAGCTTTTATGGCTCGCTTTTTGTCATTGATATATCCTTCGTATATACTAAATATATCATTAGCGCTTTCAAATTTCAATAGATATGTGAAGAAATGTTAATACAAATTTCTCTTTTACGGATGCAGTTTACATTTCTTAATATATAAAAAAGCGCCCATAAGGCGCTTTTAAACTTATTAAATTAATTTTCCAGTTCAT
>JAJQDG010000093.1 GCA_021202305.1 Candidatus Gastranaerophilales bacterium | reverse complement strand
ATAAATATGTTCTTGATGTAGTGAGAAATATAACAACTCCAAAAATAAAACTTGAAATGTCAACAAATCTTTCCGCTGCAGTTGTTAAAACAGATAAAGAAACAGACGATTATTTATGCTTGATAATGCCTGTTCAGGTGAGGTAATTTTTTATGAAAGTAAGTGTTGAAACACCTGCAACAATTGCAAATTTAGGGTGCGGTTTTGATAGTTTCGGGCTTGCGCTTCCTTTGTATAATATCATAACGGTAGAAGAAACAATAATGCCGGGTTCCGGTATTGAAATTAATATATTAAATAATGATTCCGATAATATTCCGCATGATAAAAATAATATTGTTTTTAAAGCAATTGAACTTTTATATAACTATATAGGTCAAGCGCCTACCGAGTTAAAAATAAATATAAAAACAGAAATTCCTGTCGCACGCGGGCTTGGTTCATCAGCTTCGGTTATTACGGGCGGTTTAATCGCTGCAAATGAGCTTTTAGGACATCCTGCCGATGAAGAAGTTCTGTTATCTATTGCAACTGAAATTGAAGGACACCCCGATAATATTACTCCTGCGGTTACGGGCGGAGTTACAATTTCAGCACTTGAAGATACGGGTTCTATAACATACAGAAAACTTCCATGGCCTTTGGATTGGAAAATAATTGTCGGAATTCCTGATTTTGAATTAACAACCGACATTTCACGTTCTATTTTGCCGCAAAATGTTCCAATCCAAGATGCTGCTTTTAATTTACGCCGTGCCGCCATGTTTGTTGAAGCAGTGCATACAAAAGATGAAGAATTAATGAAACTTGCACTTACAGATAAACTTCATCAGCCTTATAGAATGAAACTGGTTCCCGGGCTAAACAGCATTATGGAAAATTTAAAACATACAGAAGGCGTTTTAGGCTGTGTGCTTGCAGGCGCAGGTCCTTCAATTGCTGTAATTTCCAATGGAAAAAATATGAATGAAATTAAAGAAATTGTTCAAACAACCTGGAATAATATTAATATAAATGCCAAAATACATACCTGGTCCGTTGCCCAGAGAGGCGCAAGGATATTATAAATATGTTTAAGTTTGATGTAATTGTAACAGGTGCGGGACATGCAGGCTCAGAAGCTGCAATTTCTGCAGCAAGAACGGGTGCAAAGGTTGCATTATTTACCATAAATATTGAAAATATTGCTCTAATGCCATGTAACCCTGCTATCGGGGGGCCTGCAAAATCAAATCTCGTGCGCGAAATTGATGCTTTAGGCGGTGTCATGGGCAGATTAGCCGATGATACTTATTTACAGTTTAAAATACTTAATTCTTCAAAAGGTCCTGCCGTAAGGGCATTAAGGGCGCAATCAGATAAAATATTTTATAAAATGAGTATGCGAAACTTAATCGAGAGTGAAAAAAATATAACCCTTATACAATCGCAGGTTACAGAGCTTATTATTGAAAATAATACTATAAAAGGTATAAAAGATGAATTAGGATGTGAATATTTTGCACCGGTTGTTATTTTAACAACCGGAACAAGCCTTATGGGAAAAATTTATATAGGTTTAAAATCGTTTCCGGCAGGCAGAATGGGCGAAAGGAGCGCAATAGGGCTTTCAGAGTCGCTTATTAAAGCAGGTTTTCCGATAAAAAGATTAAAAACAGGAACACCGGCGCGTGTTGATTCAAGAACAATTGATTTTTCAAAATTACAGGTTCAACTTCCTGATAAACCCGATGAAAACGGCTGCTATAACTTTTTTTCTTTCAGGAAAGAAAAAAATATAAGACCGCAGGTTCCATGTTATCTTACAAATACTACGGAATTGACCCATAAAATAATAAAAGAAAATTTAGATAAATCCCCGCTTTATTCAGGGTTAATCCACGGTATAGGACCAAGATACTGCCCTTCTATTGAAGATAAAGTTGTCCGTTTTAAGGATAACCCTTCACATCATATTTTTATTGAACCTGAAGGTAAAAACACTTATGAAACTTATGTTCAAGGGTTTTCAACAAGTTTGCCTGTTGATGTTCAATTTAAAATGCTGCGGTCGCTTCCGGGGTTAGAAAATGTATCTGTTATAAAACCCGCTTATGCCGTTGAATATGATAGTGTTCCGGCTGTTGAATTATCTCATTCGCTTATGACAAAAAAAATAAAAGGGCTTTTTCTTGCAGGGCAGATAAACGGCACCTCCGGTTACGAAGAAGCCGCAGCGCAGGGGCTTATTGCAGGAATAAATTCAGTTTTATATATTCAAAATAAACCCCTGTTTGAGCCGGAGCGCAAATCTTCATATATTGGTACATTAATTGATGATTTAGTTACTAAAGATTTATATGAACCATATAGAATGCTTACATCAAGAAGTGAATACAGGCTTATATTAAGGGCAGATAACGCAGATTTCAGACTTTTAGAAACAGGATACAAACTCGGTCTTGTCAAAAATGAAGATTACCAAAGGTTTTTATATAAAAAAGAATTTGTTCAAAAAGAACTGGAAAATATAAAAATAGCTAAAATTCAAGCCGACGATAAAAATAAACAGATAATGAATGAAATAAATCAAAATTTTGAATTAACTCAAAGTGTTTATCAACTTTTAAAAAGACCCGCAATAAATTATTCTCATCTTGAAAAAATGGGCTATAAGCCGATTTTTGAAACCGATGATATTTATCTTAAAAAAGAAATAACCGAGCAGGTTGAAATTTTGGTTAAGTATGACGGATATATAC
>JAJQDG010000051.1 GCA_021202305.1 Candidatus Gastranaerophilales bacterium | reverse complement strand
GTATATTATGTGTAAGCTTTTGGGTAATCTCCTGCAATTTTTCTTTTGGATTAGAATATTCAACGTTTAATATGTCATCTTTAAAATAAGTCAATAAAAAATCTCTTGCTTTTAAATAGCCTTCTTCAATATAAATTGCACCCAGAAGCGCCTCAAATGAACATGCAAAAACAGATTTATTTTGATTTTGATTTTCGCCCTTTCCTGTTAAAATTAAGTTTTTAAAATTTAATTTCTCGGCAAATTTTGCAATTGTCCTATCAGAAACAATTGCAGCGCGCTTTTCTGTCATTAAACCTTCCATTTCATCCGGAAATTCAAAAAAAAGAATGTCGCTTATAACAAGTTTTAAAACTGCATCGCCCAAAAACTCCAGGCGCTCATAACTTTCAATTCTGTCCATATTATTTTCATGGACATAAGAAGTGTGGCAAAATGCCCTGTTTAAAAGCTCAAAATTTTTAAAATTAAGCCCCCGTTCAGCGCAAAAAGCTTTTAAAACCTCAATTCTTCTACCCGAGAGCATTTGCCATACTCTTTAAAAAGTCATATAAAAAATTGTTTCCCTGCGTAAAGTTAACAAAGTAATAATAAGCCGCAGGAAATGCAAAAATATAACTGTCGCACCTGTCTAAAAAGCCGCCATGCCCCGGGAGCATATTGCTTGAATCTTTAACTCCCGCATCTCTTTTAATCAGCGATTCGGACAAATCGCCGAGCTGTGAAGCAACCGTTATTAAAAGCCCGCCTATTATGCACTCAACTAATGTAAGGTTAGTGTATAAAACTCCCAAAAGCGAAACTCCCACAGCAAAAACTCCGCCCGCAACGGCGCCTTCCACGGTTTTTTTAGGGCTGATTACGGCAGAAAGCTTTCTTTTGCCATGTCTGCGTCCGAAATAATATGCCCCTATATCGGTTACAATGACACCTAAAAAAGTAAACATTGTAAGATAAAACCCGTCTGACGGTTCATAAATCAACAAATGTTCCGTGCCTAACTGCCTTAAAAGCATTATATGGCAAGGCAAAAGCGCACCGTACATAAACCCCAGCTCTGTTGTTGCAACATTTGCAATATAGGGCTGGCGCCCCATAAAAAGCACTACAAGAAAAGAAACAATTGTTCCCAAAACAAGAAGCGAAAGAATTAAATCGAGCCTGCCTATTGCAATAACAATACATAAAAGTATTCCTATTACAGCAGTAACCGAAAAACTCGGATGGAAACCCTTCATTTTTAAAATATGGGAATATTCCTTAGAACCCATTAAAATTACGGCAAGCAGAACCAATAAAAGCGGCAGACCGCCAAAAAATATGCACGCCAAAACAATTACCGAGATTATAACCCCTGTAATATACCTTTTTACAGAATTTTGCTGCTGAGTTTCTTCCATAATTAAACAGTCATAACTTCCTTGTCTTTTTCGGATACAACTTCATCAATTATTTTTATATATTTATCTGTAGCTTTTTGAATTTTATCCTGACCGTCTTTTACAGAATCTTCCGGAAGATTTTCCGCTTTTTCTGCCTTTTTAAGCTCATCTGCCATGTCGCGGCGAACGTTTCTGACTGCAACTTTGGAATTTTCACCCATTGATTTTACATCTTTTGTAAGAGCTTTTCTGCGTTCTTCCGTCAAAGGAGGAAATGCAAGACGCAGAACAAGCCCGTCTGAATTTGGAGTGATGCCGAGTTCCGCTTTGATTACAGCTTTTTCTATTTCTTTGATAATAGATTTGTCAAACGGTGCAATAACAAGAGTAGTGCCGTCCTGTACTGAAACCTGCGAAAGCTGGCGCAGGGGAGTCGGCGCACCGTAATAATCAACCAAAACTTTATCTAAAATCATTGGATTTGCACGTCCTGTACGAATTGTGGCTAAATCCTTCTTTAATTGGGCAACGCATTTTTCCATTTTATCGGCGCCAACTTTTAAAATTTGTTCTATCGACATCTTTTATTCTCCTACAAAAGTTCCAATTTTTTCACCGTTTAATATTTTAGTTATACCGTCTTGCAAATCAAAATCAAATACCACAATCGGAATATTATTTTGCTTGCACAACGCACAAGCCGTAGTATCCATAACTTTAAGCCCTTTAAGAATAATATCATCGTAACTTAAATTATCAAATTTTTTAGCATTTGGATTTGATTTTGGATCATCATCATAAATGCCGTCTACACCGTTTTTTGCCATAAACATTGCCTCTGCTCCAATTTCGGCGGCGCGGAGTGCAGCGGCAGTATCTGTTGTAAAAAAGGGGTTTCCTGTTCCTGCCGCAAAAATTACAACTCTGCCCTTTTCAAGATGTCTTATTGCTTTAAAACGAATGTAGGGTTCGGCTATTTTATTCATTGTAATTGCAGATTGCACCCTGCAAGAAACACCCAGTTTACGCAATTCCGATTGAAGCGCAATTGCATTCATAACAGTTGCAAGCATGCCGACATAATCGCCCGAGGCTTGATCCATGCCGAGTTTTTTTGAATTTTTCATTCCCCTGAATATATTTCCGCCGCCAACCACAACAGCAAGCTGAACCCCGAGTTCATGCACGCATTTTATCTGATTTGCAATTTTCTCAACAGGAACAGGGTCAATACCGAATTCCTGATTTCCCATAAGGGCTTCGCCGCTTATTTTAAGCAAAATTTTACCGTATTTCATTTTTATTTTCTTTTTCAAAATATTTAAAATTATTATACTAAAAAATTTGTATAATGTATAATATTT
>JAJQDG010000229.1 GCA_021202305.1 Candidatus Gastranaerophilales bacterium | reverse complement strand
ATGTAAAATCAAAAAAAGCGGCAGAAAAATCACTTAGCAAAAATAAAAAATTATTCAAAAAAAGGATTGAAAAAGAACTTTACCTGCTCAAAATTGAATAAAGCGGTTAAAAAATGCTTAATTGAATTGCAAACGCTTATAAACTATATTATAATTTAAATATTACATAGGAGTATAAAAAGCATGCATAAAAAGGGTTTTACACTTGCGGAAGTTTTAATTGCGCTGGTTGTTGTAGGGGTATTATCCGCGATTTTGATCCCGACTTTAATCACGGCAGCGCCTGATGAAGAATTATTGAGGGCAAAAAAAGCTTATAACACACTGGTGAGGGCATTAGAATACCTGACAAATTCAGGTCCTTATGATGTTACAAACGGCAATTTAGATGCAACTGCTTATATAAGGGGTACTACATCTACAAATAAAACCCAGAGAAAAAGATTTCTCTGCAACAACCTTGCGGAAGTTTTAAATACAAAAAGCGCGGACTGCACGAAAACCAATAACATTCACAATAAAATTACAAATTCTTGTACTTCTTCTTATACCACGGATGATACAAACGGGAACCCCCTGTGTATTAAAACTACTACAGGTTCAAGCGGCACCGCATTGGATTATGACACATTACGAGATACGCTTGACAGTGTTTGTGAAAATACATACAGCGGTTATTCAACGGGTTTAAATGCCCAGATAGAAACGACCGATAATATATTGTGGTCTGTTCAAAATACAAATTTCAGCAATTATTCAACCGTAACCATAGATGGTATCAGCGTTCCTTCTTTCTACGGCGTTATATGCATTGATACAGGCAAAAGTACAAGCAGTGATTATGTATTTGGCATGGGTGTCAGAAGGGATGGCAGGGTTATTACCGGTACAAAACTACAGGAGCTTCTTGAAGAAGATGACGAGGATACTGACTGATGTTTGAAAAATTTTTAAAAATATGCCGTAAAAAAACGTACAAAAAAGGCTTTACGCTTGCTGAAGTTATGATAACTTTTACAGTAATTGCAATACTTGCAGCAATTTTAATTCCAACACTTCTTAATTCAATTCCGGACAGACGCGAGATAAAAGCAAAAAAAGCGTATCATACGCTTGCAAAAGCACTTGAATATTTAACGAATGACGGTGTGTATAAAGATACCGGAAGTTTAAACGCACTTTATTATATAGACACAACGGTAACCAACTATGCAACAGCCAGAAACAGGTATTTTTGCAATAATCTTGCAGAAGTTTTAAACACAAAAACTTCAGATTGCACCTATAATGTCTTAAATACAAAAATAACAAGTACCTCGGGTTGCACGTTCAGCAGCTCCGATAATAGCGGCATGAGTAAAAAAGGCTTATGTTTGCAGCTTTCGGGTTCAAACCCTAATTACAGCACTTTGCAAGCTAATTTTGATACGCAATGCGATAATGCTTTTAGTACGTATGCAAGCTCTGATTATGTAAATCTTGTAACAACAGACGGCATATACTGGCTTATTCAATTAACGGATTTTAGCAATTCTACTTCAATAACGGTAAACAGTATTAATATACCCGCTTTTTATAATCTTATATGCATTGATACTGCAAAGAAAAATGACGAAGACAGCGTGTACGGTATCGGCGTAAGGTGGGATGGTAAAATTCTCCCCGGTGCAAAATTAGAAAGCCTGTTAGAGGATAGAGATGATGATAACTAAAAATTGCCCGAAAAAGGCTGCGATAGGTATTTTTGGAGGTTCAGGGTTTTATTCTTTTTTAAATGATGTTGAAGAATATGAAATTGAAACTCCCTTTGGCAAAACAAGCGATAAAATTGCAATAGGAAATGTTGGCGGCAAAAATGTTGCTTTTATGCCGCGCCATGGGAAAAATCATAATATAGCACCTGAAAATGTGAATTACAGGGCAAATATATGGGCAATGAAACACATAGGCTGCAAATCCATAATTTCACCCTGTGCGGCAGGAAGTTTGCAAAAAGAAATAAAACCGGGGGATATTGTATTTTGCGACCAATTTGTAGACTGGACTTTTGGCAAAAGAAAAGACACCTTTTTTGAAAACGGGAAAGTTGTTCATACAAGCGCTGCTGAAACGTATTGCCCGAATATGCGCAAACTTGCAATAAATGCGGCGGAAAAACTAAACTTGCCGTATCATAAAACAGGCACCGTTGTTGTAATCAACGGGCTCAGGTTTTCAACAAAAGCGGAAAGCAAATTTTTTACTTCGCAGGGCTGGAGTGTTATTAATATGACACAATATCCGGAAAGTTATCTTGCAAAAGAAATAGGCATGTGTCCTTTGAATATTTCTTTAATAACGGACTATGATGCGGGGCTTGTTTGCGATGTTGAACCCGTAAGCCATGAAGCTGTTATGAAAGTTTTTTCCGATAATATTGAAAAATTGAAAAAACTTTTGATTCAAATTATTTCCGATTTTGAAGAATACAATTGCCCGTGCAGTAAAGTAAACGAAGGGGCTTTTTAAATGAATTTGCCTGCGTATCTTGCATATCAATTTTTTAATATCATAATGCTCATAATGCTTATAAGGGTTTTTATGTCATGGGTTCCTAATATAAGCTGGCATAAAGAGCCTTTCTATTCATTAAGAAAATTCACTGATTATATATTTATGCCGTTTAGAAAAGTTATCCCGCCTATAGGGATGTTTGACATTTCGCCGATTTTTGCTTTTATTGTAATCGGAGTTATTCAAAATGCATGCGTGGGGTTATTA
>JAJQDG010000133.1 GCA_021202305.1 Candidatus Gastranaerophilales bacterium | reverse complement strand
ATTGTTTCAAGGCTTAATAATTCCGATTTTAAAAAAATTTATAATTAAATACTTCCCGTTATTTTAAATTTTGAAAAAAATAATTCAAATTATGAAGATGACTCTATAGATGCAATCAAGGAAATTTTAGAAAGTACGGCAGGGATTGTTGAAGCAAAAGCAAACAAAGATACATATAAAGATTTTACGGAAGAAATTGACTTTTTAAAACAAAAAGCAGCAATAGTTGAGCAAATGGTCAGATTTGAGCTTCAAAGTCCAAATAAAATGCAAAAAACACAGCGTTCTCCAAGGTCAATGGACTGGGCGCAAAGTTTTGATACAAATACAATAAAAACGCTGCGTGTAAATTCCGATAAATTAGATAAATTGGTTAACCAAATAGGAAACTTAATCGTAGCCAGAATAAAATCTCACGAAAATATAGGCATAGCCAAGACAATTCAAGATGAACTTCTTGAATTGCAAAAACATTATCATAAAATCGGCTACTATATGAAATTTTATGAAAAAAAATATGTACAGGAGTATCCGGAAGATCAAAAAAAGGGAAAATTTCAAAAAAAAGATGCATTTTTGGGATATAATAAACAGCTTTTGTCTTTTCATAACGCAAATGCGGAGCGCATGACGCATATTTTAAACCATTTAAATATCCTTACAAAGGAAATGCAGGAAAATAATATTAAATTGAACACAACAACTTCTGAAATTGAAAACATGGTTAAATCAATGCGTATTTTGCCATTATCCACGGTTTTTAATCTTTTCCCGAGAATGGTGCATAATATTGCTCATGATAAAGGAAAAGAAATTGAACTGATAATCGAAGGGCAGGAAGTTTCTGCGGATAAAAAAATTATTGAAGATATTAAAATTCCTATAATGCATATTGTAAGAAATTCAATTGACCATGGCATAGAACTGCCTAAAGAAAGAGAACGCCTCGGCAAAAATAAAACGGGTGTCATTATCATAAAAGCAAGCCGGAGGGAAAATAAAATAGTAATTAGCATAAAAGATGACGGTCATGGAATTAATATTGAAAAAATTAAAGCGAAAGCAATTGAAAAAGGGTTGATTACAAGAGAAGCCGCCTTTAATATGTCTAAAGAACAGCTGGCAAATTTTATTTTTTACCCCGGGTTTTCAACCGGAGATACCGTAACGGAGCTTTCAGGGCGCGGCTTCGGGCTTGATATCGTCCATACAAAAATTTCTCAGCTAAACGGCAGAATTGATGTATATTCTGAAGAAAACAAAGAAACCATAGTTACAATGGAATTGCCGACTACTATGGCAACAATGAAAGCTTTTATAATAAAGGAGGATGACAGACTTTTTGCACTTGCCGCGGCAAATATTCAAACGGTTTTAAGAATAACGCCGGATGAAATAAAAAAGCGCAACGAGAAATATTATTTTATATACGACAATCAGGCAATTCCTGTTTGCAGCCTTGCTTCAATTTTAAACATCAAAAGGGAAAATAAGCCGGTTGATAAATACACAATGATGATAATTAAAGCAGAAAGCGTTACCCTTGGCATTATCGTACAAAAATTAATAGGGGATGAGGAGATTTTAAATAAAAAACTTCCCGAACCCATGCTGCATGTTAAAAATATATCAGGCATTGCGACTCTGGCAAACGGGGAAATGTGTCTTTTATTGAATATAGGCGATATTTTAAATTCCGGAAAAATTGTTTCTAAAGATTTCAACACAACAAAAACCCTCACCTTGCAGGATAATTCAAAATATAAAATTCTTGTCGTGGATGATTCCGTTACAACAAGAAGGCTTTTAACAAATGTGCTTTCTTCAAAAGGATATAACGTAGAAACCGAATCAAGCGCTATGTCTGCGCTTGATAATTTGGAATTAAATAATTACGATTTGATAATTTCCGATTATGAAATGCCGGATGTGAACGGGCTTGAATTTCTTAAAATTATACATTCAAAAGAAAAAACAAAAAATATCCCTGTTTTTGTCCTCACTTCTGTAGATAAATCAGGTCTGAAGGAAGAATTTTTAAATAACGGCGCATGTGAATTTATAAAAAAAGAATATTTTGACCAAAAGGACTTTATCAAACTTATTGACAAATACCTGAATATTTCACTTAAAGAAAAATGAATACTCAAGAGCTGATAAAAAAATATATACAAGATAAAGAGCATTCAAAAAGAGTTTGCGCTTTATCGGTTTTATTTTTTGAGAAAATAAAAAATTTTTTTCCGAAATTACAAAATTTTGATAACCAACGCGATTTAGAAATTTTGAAAAAAGGCGCCATGCTGCATGATATCGGGATAAACTTTGAAAAAATATACGGTATGCCGCACCATAAAGCAGGTGCAAAATATATTTTTGAAAATAAGCCTGATGATGTCAGCGAGGAAGATTTAGCGGTTATTTCATCTCTTATCAGATACCACAGAAAAAGTTTTCCAAATGACAAACATGATTATTATAAAAAACTTTCTCAAATACAAAAGGCAAAAGTTCAATGTTTTGGCGCAATAATCCGCCTGATGGATGCTTTTGATTGTTTTCATATGAATTTAGTTGAAAATTTTGAAGTCAATTATGATAAAAAGCTTAACATTTTGACAATAAGTCTGAAGGTCAATACAATGTACAATAGCTCTTTATTTGAAGCAGCAGAAAAAAAGAAAAATTTTTTTGAATATGTTTTTAAAACAAAAATATGTATAGGATATTAGAATTTATTAAAAAATTTTTTTTATGTTTAATTATTTTTCAAATTCGTTCCG
>JAJQDG010000123.1 GCA_021202305.1 Candidatus Gastranaerophilales bacterium | reverse complement strand
TTTATATTCAGCTCATGTAAATAATAGCATGGATTTTTATTTTTGAACAGAAGCTAAAACAAATGCTGTATTTTTAATAAAAATTGTATAGTTTTATTAACATTAGTGCGATAATTCTGACAGATTGCCGCACAATCATTAAATAAGATTATAGATATAAAAAGGTAAGTTTAAATGTTTTCAGGTCTTGTTTCGCTCATCAATAAAACCATGTCCTCTGCGACCTACACCACAGAGGTCAAAGAAAAAAGCAATAATCCTTTCGCATCGGCAGACGGAAATAACCCGTATGTCAGCTTAAATTTTGGCAGTTCAAGCGAAAATTATGCAAAAAATCAGCCCGTTGCAGGGGGCTACTTTGCCGGTTATTATAACGGTGTGCCGAATATTGTGGGCAGAAAGCTTTTTATTGAAGTGTGATTAATCTTTAAATTTGTCCGCATTTTCAAGGTATTCAAACAAATTTTTAAATTTCGGATACAGAATTTTCGGTTCAACATCCTCGGCGCACTCTATTGTTACGGTTGGTATATTCCGCTCTATTCCGCAATATGTGCCAAAGCTTCCAAAAGTATCATAGCCTATTTCTTTTTGCAGGGGATAGTCAAGAATTTTTGAAATTTCATTTGACAAATAATACCCCGGCCCGTCATAATTTATAATTTTATACGGAGAATGTATTGTAATTGCCGCATCAAACTTAACTTTTTCAAGAATATTAATTAAAAATTTTGTTTCATATTCAGATGCCGGTTCTTCCCCTCCGTAATAATCATCGTTTTTATCGGTTTTGCGCCAATTTCCGGTGGGAAAATTGCGGTTTAAGTCAACCCCGTTTTTATTTTTTCTTGTTGACGATAAATTCAATCGCGGAATATAAAACATGTTGTTTTTCCCTGCAAAATTTTGCTCAAGATAACGGTTTATGAAATATTCGCCCTGCGGCTCATCGCCATGAACAACGCCGATTATAAGAACATTCTTTGCATAATCGGCGTTATAACGTTTTATTAATTTAACTTCCAAAATTTAAGTTATCCTCTGAAACATGTACCCGATACCCCTTGCAGTCAAAATTAATTCAGGATTTGTCGGGTCTGCTTCAAGTTTACTTCTTAATCTTGAAATATGAACATCCACTACGCGCGTGTCAATTCTGTGATCGGGCGGATACGCCCAAACATGCTGCAAAATTTCATTTCTTGAATATGCCTGCCCTGAATTATTCACTAAAAGTTCAAGCAGAGAAAATTCCATGCCCGTGAGGCGGATTCTTTCATTCTTCCTGTAAACCTGGCGCCTTGCGGTATCAATTTTTATACTTCCCGTTGTAATAACATTTTTTGCAGTCTTGCCGGTCGGAACGGTTGTTTCTTTGGTATTTGTACGTCTTAAAACAGCCTTAACTCTGGCTTCGAGTTCTTTAGGGCTGAACGGCTTAATAACATAATCATCTGCACCCAGCTCAAGACCGGTTATCCTTTCTGAAACATCGCCAAGAGCGGTTAAAATAATAATAGGAACATCCGAAGTTCTTCTTATTTCTCTTGTAACACCGTAGCCGTCCATTTTAGGCATCATGACATCCAGTATCACAAGGTCGGGGTTTGCTTTGTTGTACACTTCAACGGCTTCTTCGCCGTCCTCCGCCGTAACAACGTCATACCCCTGCATTTTCAAACGTGTTTCCAATATTCTTCTTATACTGGCTTCATCGTCTGCAACTAAAATTCTCTGCTTAGAGTCAGCTGATTCATTTTGTATCTCATCAGTCATACACTAACTACTCCCAAAAATTGCTAAAATTATCTTAACATGACTTAAAAAAAATTAAAAGTACTTTTTAAACAGAAATACGAAAAACCCGAAATCAATATATGAAAGTACCTGCACCGGTATCAGCGCCGGAACTTTTGCCCGCCGGATAAAGCACTATAATAGGCAGCAAAAACTTATGATGTAAAAATAAAAAGAAAAAGCCGGTTTTTTGAAAAGCCGGCATAAGGTTACAAGTTTATTTAGGATTTATAGGAGTTTATTTTTTAACTAAAGGCTGATTGCCTGATCTTGAATATTTTGACTTATTCTGTCATCGTATGTCTGGAGTTCAGCCTCTTTAGCTTCAAGCTGAGTTTCAACCTGAGTTCTTCTTTGTTCTAATTCTTCTTCATAATCGTTTATAACTTCCTGCATTTCTTCAGCGTACTGTTCCATTTCTTCTTTATAGATTTCGTTGAAAATGGTCGTTGTATCGTAAGAAGTGCTGTCAGTAGTACCCATTGCATAACCGTACTGGTTGCCTGTTTCGCTGTTTGTTTGCGCCAATTGCTGAATATATGCATTTGTTTTTGATGTTGCAGATTCATACGCGGCAGAAGCGCAATTTGTCATAAAATCAAGCTGCGTGCCGAACAGTGATGAAGGGCAGCTTGCCATTTCACTGTAAGTAATCGTGCCGTCTGCTATGTTGTTTGCATATTCAGACAAATCTTGAATTTGATTTGAAATCTGTACGTCCTCGTACTGCAAATCGGAAATTTCGCTTTTAAGCTGCATTTTCCTCATGGATAACATAATCCAAGTCATTTTGTTGCCTCCTAACCTAATTAACTTCTTCCACTTTAATTTTGTTCTAACCTTACAATTTAATAAAGTATTTCAAAGCATGATAATTGCTTGCTTTTGGCCATTTTGTTAACATTTCTTAATATTTAAAATAATTTTGATTGGGGATTAACTATATCTTCAAAGGTCTTAAAATGAGTTTTGCAAACGTTTGAAAGTTCGCCTGCTC